>CAYSMV010000201.1:0-2383 GCA_964432245.1 uncultured Desulfobacterales bacterium | reverse complement strand
AATATGATAAAAAATATTTTTTTGTTATTGCTGAATCATGGTATTTTTACATTCACCACTAACGGAATTTTACGGATAATGATAGAAAAACGGAGGATTTGACAAAATGGCAGAAGAGGCAATCAAGCTTGGAAAAAAGAAAGAAAGCACCTTTATTGACAAGGTTAAGGAGCTGCTGCCGGAAGGAGGGAACTTAAATCTCTGTCTGACTTGTGGTGCCTGCGCCTCCGGGTGCCCGGCAACCGGTCTGGACGGCATGGATCCGCGTAAGTTCCTGCGAATGGCGGCTTTGGGAATGGATGAGGAAATCCGGAAATCCAATTGGCCCTGGATGTGCAGCGGGTGCCAGCGTTGTATCTATGTTTGTCCTATGAAAATCGATATTCCTCAGCTGGTTTATTATGCCCGGGCCGATCGCCCCAGGGATCAACGTCCCAAGGGTATTCTCGGCTCCTGCGATTTTGCCTTGAATACCGAAGGCTGTAGCGCCATGGGTGCCACTTCCGAGGATTTTAAGTTTGTGGTCGAGGACGTACTGGAGCAATATCGGGAAGAGCAGCCGGAGTTCAAGGATATGGAAGCGCCGATCGACAAAAAAGGCGCGGAATTCTTTTTAAACCAGAATTCCAGGGAACCGGTGACCGAACCGGACGAGATGGTACCCTTGTGGAAAATACTCCACCTGGCCGGCGTTGACTGGACTTATGGCACCAAGGGGTGGGGAGGAGAAAACTACTGCATGTTCCTGGCTGAAGACAAGGACTGGGAACATATCACGAGAACTTCTCTGGAGCAGGCCATGGAGTTAGGCTGTAAGACCTATCTGAATACGGAGTGAGGACACGTTACTTACTCTGTCTGGGCCGGACAGAAAAAATTCAACATCAACATCAACGATCTGAAAATAGTAAACATTTATGATTATTACGCCAAATGGATACGGGAGGGCAGGCTCAAGGTCAGTTCCGACTGGAACAATGATTTGAAAATCAAATTCACGGTTCAGGACCCCTGCCAGATTATCCGGAAAAGTTTTGGCGATCCCACCGCTGAAAATCTGCGATTCGTCGTTAAATCCGTGGTGGGCGAAGAAAATTTTGTGGATATGACGCCCAACAGATCCAATAATTTCTGCTGCGGCGGAGGCGGCGGATTGCTGCAGTCGGGTTTTAAGGATCAGCGGCTTGAATACGGCCGGATCAAGGATGAACAGATAAAGAGAACCGGCGCCCAGTACTGCATCGCCGCCTGCCATAACTGCCATTCACAGATTCATGAACTCAGCGAACACTTTGGCGGTAATTACGGCGTGGTTCATCTCTGGACGCTGATCGCCCTGTCATTGGGGGTGCTGGGGCCCAACGAACGGGAGTACCTGCACGACGACCTCAAGGAAGTCAATGTGTTTCATCCGGAGACGGCCATGTGACGTAACTTGACGGTCTTCGTATTGATTCATAAAAAGCCCGGCGATGGTTTGCCGGGCTTTTTATATGTCAGGGTTTAGGGCTCAAGGTTCAGGGCGGTCAGGCGGTTTTTCAGAAATATTCAGGCGTCATGATCGCCCCGGCCTGATAACGCCGCATTAAAAGATTGACCCCAACCGCCGTCTGTATTATCTGTTAATAGCTGCACGTGCTTTTTAATTTAAGACAACCAGTAATGAATAAACCGACGATTTTCATTATCAGAGCGCTGATGGGCGCATTTTTCGCCGTTATTCTGACGCGGTTCTTTTTTCCCGGATCCAGTTGGATAACCACGGCCGGGGTCGGTATCCTGCTGGTATTTCTGGCTTATGTTTTTGATTATTTCCGCAACAGGCGAAATAACGCTTAAGGAGCACTGTTGGACCAATTCGTTCTGGGTACGGCCGGTCACATCGATCATGGCAAGTCGAGCTTTGTCAAAGCGCTTACCGGTACTGATCCCGACCGTCTGCAGGAAGAAAAACGCCGCGGCATAACGATCGATCTGGGCTTCGCGTCCCTAAGACTGCCAGACGGACAGCTGGTCGGCATCGTGGACGTGCCGGGACACGAAAAATTCATTAAAAACATGGTGGCCGGGGCGTCCGGCATCGATCTGGTGGCCATGGTCATCGCCGCCGATGAAGGCGTCATGCCGCAGACCAGAGAGCACATGGATATCTGCACCCTGCTGGGCATTTCTCATGGCCTGGTCCTTCTGACGAAAATAGATCTTGTAGATGAGGAGATGCTGGAACTGGTCAAGGAGGATATCCGCGATTTTACCCGGGGGACGTTTCTGGAAAACGCGCCGGTGCTGCCGGTTTCATCCCTGACCGGACAGGGGGTTGCGGATTTTCCGAATATTGTGGCCGACATTGTGGCGAAAATTCCCGCGCGCAGCCAGAACGGCC
>CAYSMV010000200.1:0-8612 GCA_964432245.1 uncultured Desulfobacterales bacterium | reverse complement strand
ATGCCGATGTCGCACCAGAAAGAAACCGGGACGCTGAGATAGTACAGAGCCGCTTTCAGGGCGCCCCGGCTGGATTGTTTTACGGGAAAACAGGAATCGTTGCCGCCGGTGGCTATAGAGCCGCCGAAATCCATGATATTGGCGTTGGCTTCTATCAGCCAGCAGACAAACGGCAACAGCGCCGGCACCCGGCGCCAGGGATGAAACGGCACCGCGTTGCCGACGAGTTTCCAGGGCCGCGGTCGGAGAAATTTTGTCAGGCACCGGTACATGATGCTTTTTCCCGGCGCTACTCCGATCAGTCTGGCGCATTGGGCGTCTACGGCCAGGATGTCGGCACCGGCAATGATGGTGTGGGGTTTGATGAAAATGGCTTTCATCTTCACGCCCATCCAGCCGTCGGCCGCGGAATAGGCCGCCACAATGGAAAAATGAACCGGAAAGTCCCGGATGTGTTGAGCGGTCCAGGGGCCTACTTTCCGTCGGCAGTGGTAGGCCCGGACCTTGTCCTGCTCCGGCAGACAGCCGTAAATATTTTTGATGGCGGCCGTATAATAGGAATAAAAATGCGACTTCAGGCCCGAGAAGCTGACGCGGAAATCCGCTTCCATCCAGCATTTGCCGGCCGGGGCCGGCTCTCCGTCAAAGTCGTGAAGAACCGTCTCCAGGCCCAGATCCGCCAGCGGCACCCGCGCATCCACGCCGTTGCCCCGGACATGAATATCAATCCGGGATTCGCCCCGGTAATCGTTGATGACCGATTCATCGACATACCCGGCCCGGGCGGCCACCTGAATGACGGAGCGGTTCTCAAACCAGTTGCCGTAGAGATTGCCGCTTTCCACCATGGCCAGATTGGTGTAACCTTCGGCCAGCAGCAGCCGCAGCAGATGAATCACGAAAAAAGGATCGGCGTAGGTGCCGATATCGGCCCGCCGCAGCATCATGGAAATGTTGGGCTTGATGACGATGGCAAAAGCCGCCTTGGATTTGCCTGCGGCCAGGCGCTCCTGTTCCAGGACTTGAAAAAAACGGGCTGCATGCAGGGTTCGCTCAAACAGAGCATACCGGTCCCCCTCGTGATCCGTAAACGCCGCCACGATATTTTCCGGCCCGGTCATGCTGTCGGCTTGAATTATCATATTCCGTTCCGTCAGACTGTCAGCGTTTCTTCGGCCAGCATGCGGTCTTTTTCCTCTTTTACCTTTTTGTCGTAACAATCCACCGGCAGTCTTCCGGCCCGGGCGATACAGCCGTTGCAGAAGGTACACTTGGGACCGGAAACATTCTTTTTAAAATGTGCGTATAAATAAGGATCGGCGATCATGGCCCGGCCCACGGAAACGGCGTCGCACCAGCCCTTGTTGACGGCGTCAGCCGATGCCGGCCGGGTCAGAAAGCCGCCGACACAGATGACCGGTATCTTCAGCTTTTTCTTAAACTCGCGCGAATAGCCGGTGTTGAAGCCTTCGTAATGGGGCCATAACTGGTTGAAGACCAGCGAAATGGGATGGCGGAACAGGATCACGCCCGTTCTCCTGACAAAAGGCAACTGCCAGCCGATACCTTCCTTCATCAACCCTTTGAAAAAATCATCAAACGTTCCCCGGATCATGGGGAAACCGGATTCGTAATGACCCACCGTCACTTCCACCCCGTCCAGTCCCTCTTCCTGAAGAATTCTGGCGATTTCCGCCAGTTCCGCGGTGCTCAGGCTGGCCCGGCCGGTCAGGGCGTCAGCGCCGCCGATCTTGGCAATCAGGGGATAATCCGGGCCTACCCTCTCCCGCACTGCCCGGTAAACTTCCAGCAGGAACCGCAGGCGTTTCTCAAAATTTCCTCCATACTCGTCCCGGCGACGATTGGTGTAAGGCGACAGGAACTGGTTGATGAGGTAACCGTGGCCGGCGTGAATCTGGACGCCGTCAAACCCGGCCTCCTGACAGTATTGCGCCGAGGCCGCAAACTGCCGCACGGCATCCTTGATTTCCGGCAGGGTCAGGGGCCGCGGTTTGGTGCCCATGGCCTTTTCCGTCACGTTCGAAGCCGAGACCGCGCTCTTCAGCCCCATGGCCCTGGCAAACACCTGGCGGCCGCAGTGGTTGATCTGACCAAACAGTTTGCCGCCGTAGCCATGGGCCAGGTCGGCCCAGCATTTCAGCCCCGGCACCTTGTCCGGCGCATCCGCACCGCACATGCGATAGGTGGACTTGCCTTCCCGGCTGACAAAAAGGTTGCCGGTAATGATCAGGGGCGTGCCGGCCCTGGCGATGGGTTCATAAAAAGCCAGCAATTCATCGGTGACGAATCCGTCCTCGGAAGCCCGGGTTTCGGAAGTGGCGGTCTTGCAGACCCGGCCATCTATGATCAGCTTACCCAGGGTAAACGGCTGGAACAATATATCGTCCGCGCTCATCTTCTTCTCCCTTCAAAACCGTTCTGTTCAGGTATTATCCGGCTGTTTGATATAGAGCATGGCGGCAAGTTTCTGCATAAGCATGCCGCGCCGGAAAAGCAGGAGCTGGGCCAGGACAATAAACGCCGGCACCCCGACCAGATAACCGAGCAGGGTGCTGCCGAAAAGATCGCGCAGCCCCATGACCATGAGGGCCGCCACAATGGCCAGCACCAGACAGACGACCCATTGGGTCCCTAAATAGACGGCCAGAATCCGGATCGGACCGGGCACCTCTTCCGGCTTGATGGAGGAATCCATTCCGGCCCCTTCGCGGGTGAATTTAACCATGCCGTGGATGAGCATGGGCGCGAAAAAAACGGCCATCACCAAAAGCGTCCACCAGACGTTACTGGTGAAAAAGCCGATCCCCATGTGCCTGCCCGGGGACCAGAGTTCGCCGTTGAACATGCTCATGTCGTAGAGGAAACGCTGGTATCCCGTGCAGTCCCAGCCGCAGACCAGGATGAACCAGAACAGCATCCAGGACCACATCCAGTTGGCGTGGGCCCCGTAATAATTTTTCTTTTTTACCAGCATCAGCGTGGTCCAGTAGCCCAGTATGCCCTGGGTCACGTTGGTGACCGCGAACAGGGTTACCAGCCACGCCGGTATGCTTTTCATGGTTGTAGCTACCTGCATTGTCTCCCACTGGGTGTGCTCCCACAAAAGGTATAATCCCGAAGGAGCGAAAAAAACCGAAAGAAAGATCAGAATGAAAACATACCATTTGTTGTTAAACGATTTTTCCTCCTTCTCCAGCTGACGGCCCGCGGCCGCCGCGAACGTCGCGCCGAACGCATACGCCCATACCACATCAACCTGTACCATAGTCGCCTCCCCTGTATTATAAATGTTATTTGTCCGGAACACGTCCGGGGGACTCACCGTCGGGGTTCAAAACCCTGAAAAGCACATCCGCTATAAAAGCCAGCCACGCATCCTGACTGGACAGCATCTTAAACGCCGGCGATCTTTTCGATGTAACCAGATCCATGTGCGGCAGCAGGCTGGCCAGGCCGACCACGATCAGGACCATCAGGATAATGCTTTTGTCCGGATCAATGCTTCTGATGGCTCCGTTCCGCTGCAAATTTTTCAACAGGGTCGCCACCGTATCAAATTCAGCGTAAAGATCCGGCCGTTTTCTCTTCAGAGCGCGCAGGGTGGCGGCCCCGGCGGCCAGATCATAGAGGATGAGGTTGGCGTAGTCTCTTTTTTCCAGCAGGGTTTTAAAGTAAACGCTCAGGACGGGATAAAGGGATGTCAGGGACATCGGTTGTCCTTTCAGGTGTTCTGCCACCTGCCGGGTTTTGGCTTCAAAAAGATTTTCCAGCACCGCCAGATGAAGCTCGTCCTTGTTTTTGAAGATATAATAGATCATGGCCTTGTTGACGCCGGCTTCCCGACTGATGCGATCTACCCGGGCTCCCGAGAAGCCGTGAGCGGAAAATTCCCCGGCCGCCGCGTCCAGGATACGCTGGCGCGTTTTTTCAAGGTCGCGTGTCTTGTTGTCCCGAATTTTTTTCATGCTGTTTCCCATGGTCTTGTCGTTTTTGAGATGAAAAATGCCGTTCAAATAACTAACCGGTTAGTTAATAAATAAACCGGTCGCAGGCCAAATGCAAGAAAAAAACAAAAGAAAAACAAAACAGATTGCGCCCGGCGGAAAAATCTGGTTTTAAATGGCCATGCTCAACCCTGAACTGAACAGAATTCCGGATAATGTGCGGCGGGTTCACCTGATCGCGGCCTGCGGCACGGCCATGGCGGCCCTGGCCTGCATGCTTAAGGAAATGGGATATGCCGTGACCGGTTCGGACCGCAATGTCTATCCGCCCATGAGCGACCTTCTGGCCGACCGGGGCATTGCCGTTGGCTCGGGGTATTCCGGGGAGAACCTGGCCTATGGTCCCGATCTGGTGGTGGTGGGCAATGCCGTCAGCCGCGACAACCCGGAGGCCCGCAAACTCGCGGAAATGGGACTCTGCTATTGCTCCCTTCCCCAGGCCGTCAATCATTTCGCGGCCGCGAAAAAACAGGTGCTGATGGTCTGCGGCACCCACGGCAAAACCACCACTTCATCCATCCTGGCCGGCATTCTGCATTCGGCCGGGCTGGACCCCTCCTTTGTCATCGGCGGGGTGGTTCGGGATTTTAACAGCAATTTCCGGTTGGGCAGGGGCCCTCATATTATCATCGAAGGGGACGAATACGATACGGCATTTTTTGATAAGCAGTCGAAATTTCTTCATTATCGACCGTCCGCGACCATCCTGACCGGCGTCGAGTTCGATCATGCCGATATTTTCGCGGACCTGGCCGCGGTCAAGCGGAGCTTTGATAAATTTTTGTCCAATCTGTCGCCCCGGAGCACGGTTTTTGCTTTTGACGCTGACGAGAATGTTTCTGAACTGGTAAGCGACCGGGCCTGCCGGATTGTCCGCTACGGCAGCCGGGAAGGTTCAGCCTGGCGGCTGGGCCGGGTGACGGTCGGATCGTCGCGAACGAATTTTGAGGTTATCAGGGAGAGTCGTCTGGTTGGTGAATTTTCCATCTCCTTAAGCGGTCGTCATAATATACACAACGCCCTGGCGGCGTTTGCCGTGGCCGAAAGGGCGGGCGTCCCGGTCGATGCCATCGGCCGTGCCCTGGCCGGTTTCGGCGGGGTCAAACGGCGGCAGGAGGTGCGGGGCGTTAAAAACAATATCACCGTGATGGATGATTTCGCTCATCATCCTACGGCGGTGGCGGAAACCCTGGCCGGCATCCGGAGCTTTTATCCGGACGCCCGCCTGATCGCGGTGTTTGAGCCGAGAACCAATACCAGCTCCCGGGACGTTTTTCAGGAGGCTTACGTCAAGGCCTTTGACGCCGCGGATATGATCTGCGTCAGCCAACCGCCGTTTCCCGAAAAGGCGCCGGAGGGTCACCGTTTTTCTTCAGACCGGCTGGCCGCGGATCTTTGCCTCCGGGGAAAAGCGGCTTTCAGCTTTAAAAACGCGGACCGGATCGTTGATTTTATTGTTCCCGGGGCTCGTCCCGGCGATCTGATCCTGGTCATGTCGAACGGCGGGTTCGATGGCATTCACGATAAACTGCTCGATCGGTTGTAAAAACAGTTGAGCTGAACGGTTTGACATCAACCGGCGGAAGTGATAAAGATCGAAACATGGGCGTTTCCCCTAAAAACGGCAGAATTTATTCAGCATATCGGGAGGTTGCATGAAAAAAGAAACCAGCCAGCTGTTTGTTTATCCCAAAACATGGGTGAAAAAGGAGACGGAAGATATCGCCAAATCCATCCGGCAATGGGCCAACAAGGAGATCGTTTCCCGCCGTCTGGAATACCTGGATAATTATGCCGCGCTTTTTCCTGAAGGCAGGAAAAAGCTGGCCTTTGATATCGGCTGCCAGGGACTGGTTATGCCGTCTCAAAACAAGGGCTCCGGGATGAACAGTCCCGGCGACGCCGGTGTTTATATTGCTGTTTTGAAAGAGATCGGCCGGGCGGATGCCAGCATCGGTTTTATTCACGCCTGTGAATATGCCGTGACCGCCCTGTTTGCCATGGAAACCAGACTGAACAAAGCCCTGTGCGAACAGATGGCCCCTGTTTTCTGCGCTGAGGCCCTCAACAGCGTTTCCCTGATCCTGCCGGGTTCCGGCCGTGCCGACGTGGCGTACCCGCTCTTTGAAGGACGGCCGGTGACGGTTGCGCTGACGGCTGGGGAGAATGGGCACGCATTATCCGGGGTTGCTTTGAGGCCGCTGGGCCTGGGAGCCGACGCGGCCTTCTATGCGGTGGTGGCCGCCGACAACAACGGCAAAACCGGTATTGCCCTGGTTTCTTCGACCGCCGCCGGCGTCAAACGCCACGCGCCTTTCAAGAAAACAGGACTGGATGGCTGCGGAAACTGCGATGTTGATTTCAGTAATGTCATGATCCCGGAAACGCACTGGATCGCCGGCGAACGGTCGGTGCATGAACTTTACGGCTGGCTGAATCTGCTGCTCGGCGCGGTCAGTGTCGGCGCGGCCATGGGATGTCTGGAAGTGGCCGGCGAATGGGCTGATGAGCGCGTGATCAAGGCCGGCGGGCTGATCAAGAATAATCCCCTGTGCGCTTCGGTGCTGGCCGAGGCCTATGAAGAAATCGCCCTGTCCTGGATGATGGCGCACCATCTGGCCTATGCCATGGCTCATCCGGGAGAGTGGGGCGAGAACGGCAGCCCCATGATGTTCGCTTTTGCCCAGATGACCGGCCGGCGGATTCAGGAAGGCGCGTTGAAGGCGGTCAATAAAATGATGGAGCTGATGGCCTCGGAGGGCTATGCCCGGGAAGGAAGAGTGGAACAGGCCTGGCGGGATATAAAGACCATCCAGGCCGGTATCTGCGGTGCCGGCGGAGAAGCGCCGGCCAGGCTTGATCTGGCCCGGTACGTGTTTGACAGTCAGGCGATGTAGAGGCGAAAGTCCGGACATCGTTATGCGATCCCGGGTGTTATAAAACATCGGGGTTATCTTGATGGAGGCTGAATATGAAATCATTTGAAGAATTTTCGCGGCCGGTGGACCGTATTTCCCCAATGGAAAAGCCCTTGCGGATGGTTATCCGCAAATGGGTTGAAGAAGAGGTGATACCGTTCCGCCGGGAATATGACGAGGACTGGAAAGATCATCGCCTGATCGAGCCGGCCATGAAAAAAGCCTGTGTTGATCTGGGACTGCAGAAAGCGATTTTTCCGGAGGAATGCGGCGGCTGGGGCCTGGGCTCCTCGGATTCCGTGGGGGCGCTGGTGTATGCCCTGTGCGAGGAGATGGCCCGGGGCGACAGTTCGCTGGCATTGTCCAATCTCTGTTCGCAATGGGCGCTGGCCACGTTTCTGATAAAACCGAACATCAATATGCGTCTGGCCAGGGAACTCGCGCCCATGTTCTGCGGCAAGGAACTCTGCATCTGCTGTCAGGCCATGACCGAGCCCCAGGGCGGATCCGATATTGAAAATATGGACCTGCTGAAGGGGAAAACCATCAAAACCACGGCCCGTCTGGAAGGAAACGAATGGGTGATCAACGGGCACAAGCTCTGGCCGACCAATTCCGGCGGTACGGCCGATCTGTTCGGCGTACCCTGCACCACCCGGCCCGAATCGGACGATCCCAATGATTTCGCCTATATCATGGTTCCGGCCCATCTCCCGGGCGTCAAGCAGAGCGGCCCCTACCAGAAAGCCGGCATGGCGGCGGATAAAAACGGCGATATCTGGTTTGATAATGTCCGGGTGCCGGATTTTTACCGGGTTCAGGGACCGGGAAGGGACGCCGACGTCTTTAAAAGCATCATCCCCCTGGGACTGATGGCCAGCTGCGCCTTTGCCGTGGGCGCCATGATGAATGTGTATGAAATCCTGTACGAATTTGTCACCCGTAACAGTTTCGGCAATCGGCCCATGAAGGAAAACGACGCCATCGCCGGGGTCATCGGCAAGATCGCCGGGGATATCGATTTGTGCCGGATTCTCGGTTATGAAACCGTTCGGATGATTGACGGCCGCGACAAACCGGGCGGCCATCCCCTTCATTCCGAGGAGACCATCGCCAAGACCAGGAACATCAAGGCCTTTGTCTGCGACCGGACGATCGAGGATATCGGCCAGGCCATGGATGTGCTGGGTGTATACGGCAGCGACCGGGCCTATGATATTGAAAAGCACTGGCGGGACGTTAAGATGATCCAGTTGTGGCTGGGCGGGAAGCAACTCTGCCAGGCCGAGGCGGTCCGGTATTTCTTCAACTGTGC
Source organism: uncultured Desulfobacterales bacterium (assembly GCA_964432245.1). GTDB lineage: Bacteria > Desulfobacterota > Desulfobacteria > Desulfobacterales > Desulfosudaceae > JBFMDX01. Next base: position 354 of record CAYSMV010000200.1, on the reverse strand, counting down.
CACGATATAATTGAATCGGGAGGCCTTCATGTCTTTTCAGACGGATCAGGGTGTTATTGACGCCGTTGACCGGGTGCTGGCGAAATTGCTGGCCAATCCGTCGTTTAAAACCAGTCTTCGCATCGTTCTGGACAATATTGATCCGGTCGCCTCCCGGCGGCTGGTCAGAACGGTCATGTGGCGGGATACGGAGCTGGCCCTGTCCATGGTGGCGGCCGCGCCATACCTGGCCAACACATTAATCCAGGCCGGGGATGAACTGCTGTCGCAGATGGCCGGAAAATTTCCCCGGCCGCTGCTGGCCGGCTTCCTGGAAGATCTTCTTGCGGATGTTGACCGGGAGGCTCTGGAGAG
>CAYSMV010000199.1:0-5458 GCA_964432245.1 uncultured Desulfobacterales bacterium | reverse complement strand
TTTCTTCTATATTTTTTAAAATCCGCTCGGCCAGCACCTCCACCGGCCGGGAAAGAAAAGTTCTGATGTCGTTGTCTGTTTCCAGGGTCATCACATAATTGATACCGGCGCGTTCTTCCTCGTTCAGCGATGGTTGGTTCTCCGCGCCGCGGCCAAAGGACGGCATCACCAGACAAAAAACCGCCAGGCAGAAAAATACCGCCAGGCTTGTCCTGTTTTTATCTTTTGTCATCACATCCTCGTTTAAGAAAAAAGCCCCCGGACTTGCCGGGGGCTTCACAAACATCAGAGCAAAGATGAGATTGCCCGAAACCTGTTTTAGAAAGTCACGCTGACTTCAGTATACGCGGCAATGGTTTCATCCCCCTCGCCGGAAGCCGGACGAAGCGTGGTGCCTTCCAAGACCTCGTCGCCCTTGTCAAGATAGCCGACATCGAACTTGCAGGTCAGGTTGTCCATCACCTTCCAGGTAAGGCCCAGGTCGACTTCAAAGCCCAGATCATCCTCGCCGTCGCAGTAATCATCCTCGTTGGTCCAGGCCTGCCCTATGGCGCCGCGGAGGGTCAGTTTGTCGTTCAGGGCGAACGAAAAGCCGCCGTAGAGAAGATCCACGCCCGAGAGCATGGTGGTATACCCGTTGTTGAGGGGTTTGCCGCCGACATCGTTGGTGAGGATCAAGAGGGGCTCAAAATCATCGCCCAGCCCGTGATAAAGAACATTACCAATGGTAATATCGCCGTCCGGTTTCATGAGTTCGCTGTAATCCTGGCCTTCGGCCGAAGCAAAGCCCAGATTAAAGGTGGCTCTGTCCAGATTAAGGGCCGCTTCAACTTTATAGGTCAGGGCTTCGATTTCACGATTTTTGAATTTTACCGGCGTCAAGGTACCATCCAGGGTCGTCACCTTATTGTCCGCTTCATATTTACCGGTCTCATATATAAACTCGGCTTCGATGTTAAAGGGACCGACAGCGGCCTTGACATAAGGCGCAATGGCGAAGTTCTGCACGATATCATAGTTGTAATATATGCTCGAAATTGCGGAAAGCACGGAGGAGTGAGGCACCATCCCCGGCGGGAGAAAATCATCTATAAGATAAGGATGAAAGCCCAGCATTCCAGCGACAGTATCGTAACCATCCACCAGCTCTCTGATCGGCGTATTGTCAATCAGGTCGGCGACTTCATCAAGGTCCTGGTATCGCAGGGCCGTACCGATTTCAAGGTTTTCCTTCTTGTATACACCCACCAGATAATAGGTGTCGCAATCTCCTTCATTATCAAAATTCGACATATACAGGGAGTTGTCTTCGGTCAGTTTTTCATAAATCGCGCCAAAGATAAGATCGCCGGTTTTGGCGAAATACTCGATCCGGTCAAAGGCGAAATCCTCGCCCGTGTTGGCCAGGTCGGTTCCCCAGACGCTGCCGCCGGGAATGCGGCCGGCCTTGAACAGGCCGATCGGCGACATGACGGTCAGGTAGAGGGCGTCGACATCGATATCATCGTTGTCGTCTCCCGAATAGGTGTCAAAAAAGATGCTTTCATCGCCAAAGGGCTGCTCGTCAAAAACATCCATCCGGGTGGTTACCGAAACATTGTCATTGGCCTTGAAGACCGTCTGCAGGCGAAAACGATGATCCAGCCAGGCGGCGGAATCATCTTCGTTTCCCGGGCTGTCGTCCAACAGGTTCGGGTTGTCGTTGTAAAAGCCCCTGATCCGGTACTCTCCGGAAAAATCAACGTCCACGGCCAGGGCCGGCATGGAAAACGCCAGGGCCATGGCCGCCACCAGGATCACTAATAAATTTTTCTTCATCATAGAACCTCCCCTCTGTTAATTAAAAAACGTATAGCCCTAATCCTGATCAAAGTATCGTCATTCGCTGCTTTTGCTCTTTGAAAACTTCCGGAATGTCTCTTTGAAGAAAAATTAACCCGCATCCCCCCCTTTCTATATATGTTTATGGATAATCATTATCGTAAACACGCAGCTGAAAATTCACAATCACAAGTTTTTGTAATTTTATATGAAAAAAATTTTTTGTCAACCTTTTTGCTGCTTTTTAACCACCCTTTTACCATCTTCTAACGCTCATCTAATTATTCGTTTGTTCTCTCTTTTGGTTGCATCAGAAAAAATAACGATGGTTTCGTTCGATTGTTTGTGACCCGTTAAAGAAGCTTTTCTGCCGCCGTTGTCAGCAGCGACTTGAACCGGTCGAGCGTAACCGGAACGGCCTGCATGGGAATGCCCATCCAGTCGCAGTATTCGAGAAAAGACTCGGGATGCTCGGCCATGTAATTATCCAGAAAGCCAAGGCTGTCCAGGACAATGGCGCCGCCGGTATGCCTGGGAAAATTTTCATTGGCCAGCCCCTTGTCCCAGCCGCTGAAAACCTGTTCCCGGAAGGAAACCCAGCCCGGCGTCATCCACCAGACCGGTTCGCCGCCAGCCAGATCCTGCGCTATCTGTTCCCGCTCCGCTTCTCCGGCGAGCATATCCATGCAGTGGGTGGCCTCGATCCGGGTAACCCCTTCTCCCTGTTCCTGAATAATCGTCCGCATGGTCCGCGTGGGGTTGTCCGCGTTGACATAACAGAACTTGCCGCCATAAACGACAATAACTTTGCTTTTCTTCTCTTTAGCTCGGTTAATCCTGGAAACAAGCTGGCGCTCCAGCTCCGGGATGTCCTGGTGCAGGCCCGGCGTGGTATAATAAATCGTGTCCGTGTCCAGAAAACCTTCTCTTCTGAGATGGTTCAGCTCTGGGCTCAAAGTGCCGCAGGAGACGATGCCGATGTCGGCAAAAGATACGTTAGCCATATTTTTTGTCCATCCTTTTTTGATGTCAGATAATCTTTCGGACAGCTTCCCGCAGAAGGGCAATATCTGTCTGGTCCGGGTGTCCCTTGGCCGCGGGCGCGTCCGCGATCCATTTAGGCGGTTCCGGCTTGGCGGATATCTTTTCCAGAACAGCCGGATTGACTTCCCCCTGGCAGTTGAACCAGGCCAGAACCGTGGAAGCCCCGGCCAGATCCTCTCTGGCATATCGCATGGCCTCGGCCGCGTGCGCGGAATCAGCCGCGGCCCCGTGCGTCGCAAAAAGGAAAAGCCTTTCTCCGCCCTTGAGCCGGCGCAGGTATGCGCTGGCATCCGGATCCGGCCGTCCGGCCTGGAGCCAGAAGCCGACGGCTATAAGATCATAGCCTTCGGGATCCGGAGCGCTTTTCACGGGGTGCAGCGCTTTTTCTCCGGGCAGCTCCGACAGCACCGCTTCAGCCAGTTTCCTGGTATTTCCGGTCTTGCTGGAATAAACAACCAGTGATTTCATGAGACTCTCCTGTTTAAAGGGTTACAATTCACCCTTGCGACCAAAGCCCCTCGGCCTGAACAGGGGCCATGGCCTCAAGGACCGGTTAGCTGAAAAACAATAATCATGCCAGTTGCTTCTGTTGAAGGCGGCTTTTTTGTTTACAACCATCTGTTTCTATGCGTTTTTATGCTTTCCCGCGGCGTCCTTTAAAATAAACGCCGATGGTTGTTCTGCCTTCTTGTTTCAAATTATTAAACGTTTTATAACGTTGCCGCAACGTTGCCGAAGCAGAGAAAAGCATTTTTTATTGGTAACTTTACTAAAAACGTCTGGATAACCACAGTTACTTATAAGGCTGGATTCCGGGTCCAGCCCGGAATGACGACGCTTCTAAACAACAAAACCATGCTTTTTTTCGGACAGTTTGGAAGCCGCTTCAGGTGCCGGCCATACAGCCCTGCTTCCGGAAGAAACTACACGGTTGCGTCAAGGACAATCCGCCGCTGTTCACGGCTCAACCCCAGGCCGGTCATAATCAGGCTGTCGATTTCATCCCCGACGTCATTGCCGGCAATGACCCGGTCAACCAGTCCTGCCAGCATATTCAGACGCTCCGGCCCCAGCAGGGGCAGGGGCAGCGATTCCAAATCTTTTCGCAGAACCTTGTGGGTGTGAAATTTCTTCGTAAAAACAAACTGGCACAATCGCGAATTAAGAATTCCCAGAATCGCCCTTATCGGATAACCGTCTGTCTTTGGAATCAGAATATTGGCGCTGTTCAGCGTCAGGGCACCGCTGTCGTCAAAGGCGAATATCAGACAACGGGAAACAAAACGATACACCAGCTTTTCTCTGGCCCGGTATTTGCGCTCCGGGGCCGTCTGCTGGAACCGCTCCGGCATAAAACGGATAAACGCGCCCGGCTTCTTCAGCCGGTATTTTTCAACATCCCTGCCCCGGTAAACCGCCTCCAAACCTTTCCGGCAGGTATACGAAACATACCGCCGGTTGTCGCCGGTTACGATTCCCATGGCCCATTCGGCCGACCCGGCCAGCGTAACATGGGGAAAAGCGTATATCTTCCCGATAATAACCGCTTCCGCTTCATTCAGCCCGGCGTCAATAATATAATCATCGTTTTTCAAAAACCGGGCCTGCGGCACCGTGTAGGCGCTTCCGTCTTGAAAAACGACGCGCGTCCTTTTGTTTTTCGCGGGCGGGGCCTTTTTCACGTCAATCCGGATCGCCGGTGACAGCACCCCCTCAAACCGTCTCCCGAAAAGCACCGTGTTCAACAGCGTCGCCGAAGAAAGCAGATGCGCCCGGACATCCCGGTGGGCGCGGATATTCAAAAACGATTCCGGCAGGACGAACGACAACCTGCCGTCTGGTTCCAGCAGGTCCAGCGCCGCGGCCAGGAAAAAAGAAAAGGATTCATTAGACGAAATAAAAGGATACGCCTTCCGCAGCCGGACGCGCTGAACCGGAGATAAGACCGCCCCCCAGGGCGGATTGGTGGCAATCAACCGGAATAGCCGTCGATATGGCCGGGTCGTGGAGGGGTTCAGAAAATCCGCGCGGAAAATATTGGGCGAAAACTCCCTGTCCCGGAATGTCAGCAGCAGATTGATCCGGGCCACGCGAACCGCGATCCGGTCATTATCAAACCCGAACAGATCGTCGGGAGCATATCCTCCCGACCGGGCCGCCCGCATTAAAAACCGGCCGGCGCCGCAGCAGGGGTCCAGAAACGGGCCGCCGGCATGGTCGCGGCCTTCAAAAACGCCGGCCAGCAGATCATTCGGCGTGTAATAAAGGCCGTGCCTGGCCCGGCGGCCCTCGTACAGCAGTGCCTGATACAAGACGCCCAGAACTTCATCCTGTTCAACCCGGTCCAGGGCGGAAAAAAGCTCGACATAATCCGCGCCGCGGCCGGCCGGCCGGTTTTTCAGTTCCCGGAGCCAGCCCGTCATTTCCGCCGCGACGGACCGGCGTCTCCACCCCGAGAACGCCCGGGCGTCAAAGACGTGGACCGGCTCCTCGATCCGCACCTCTTTTTTTTCCGCCAGCAGCCTGGCCGCCAGCACGAAAAGAGATCTCTCCGGATCGAGGCGCCCGGCGGCGTACAAGCCGCGAATTTCTT
>CAYSMV010000198.1:0-2320 GCA_964432245.1 uncultured Desulfobacterales bacterium | reverse complement strand
AGCCCGAGCTCCAGCCGGAACCGTGCACGCGGTAGAACCAGCCAGGGGGGTGGCGGCCCCTCCGTCAGCTTCTTCGTATACCGTAGCACCGAAGGTGAGCGTCTGGGCGGGAAGGGCACAGGCCAGGTCTTTGGTGGTATCATGATCCCAGATAATCGAGCCGGGATCGTCTGACCAGAAAGCCCCATTATCGCCTGCCACGCCATCGACCAGGATCGTCATCTCAACCCCGACATCAAGCGTCGGGGAAAAAAGTGCCGAGCCTGAGCAATCGCAGATATGCAGGATCGCCCGGTAATTATGAATAGCCGTGGTACCGACCAGGGCCGTATCCGCCGGAGATGTGGCGCAAGCCGCCATTTGCGAACCGCAATATCCGTCGGCGGGATATGTGGAGCCCGGGAAAATTGAATCTGGAGTGGAATCCAGGTCATAATCGAATTCGCAGCACAAAGCGGCAGTCTGGCCGCCCGCCGGACAGGGTATAAGCCTCAGATCCGTGCCCTTGGTGCAGGAAGAGCAGGGATCGGCGGCAAAGGCCGCGGTGGAAAACACCAGGGCAGTTGCCACGACCAGCATCAGAATAGACAGTTTTTTCATTTTTTTTCTCCTTTAAGATTTGATTTATTAACCACTGACTTCAACTAAACTTCATCTGATCAACTAAACTTCATCGACTTCAAGCTTCTTGTTGTTTTTTACCCCCTCCTTTCTTTATTTTTGCGTTTTTAAATTAAGGACATTTTTTGCCTTATATAACAAAAACCCGCCTCCTGTCAACCCTTTGATAATTTTTCCAGGTCAAAAACGCGGATCATGTCCTATTAAAACTTAAACTTTAAAAAATTATTACGGTATTGCTTCAACTTCTAAATCCTCGATTTGTGGGCCAGAGCCAAAATCCATGACCAGCGCCAGCACGCGGTCGCCGCATATCCCCGCCAGTTCCGGCGACACGCCGGCGGCCAGGCCGATGCCGATCTCCGTAAAAGAGTTGTCTAATATTTTCCTGTCTTCATCCTTGTCCGACCACAACTCCCGGATAAAAATATTCTTGAATGTTTCCTTTATCAATGTCTGAATTCGTTCATAATTGTTTTCCGACAGATCATTCAGGACATCATCATCTCTGCCCAGGCAGCCCTTCCAAAGCGACTCGCCTGTATCTAAAAACCACTCATATCCCGATTCCCGGATCCGCTCCACATAAGTGCGGCCGTCCAATGATTCACTGCCAAAATAACCGTTTTCAAGCATATCCGCGGCGTGCGCCCTGGCCGCCGCGGCAAGATTGAGATTAAAAGAAAGCGGGGGGAGTCCCCGGGTCAGAATATCGTGCCATCCGGGAAGATAAGCCAGAACCTCTTCCGGATTCATGCCCAGTGATTCCACCATGCTCAGCGGATTTTCGCGGGCCTGATTGACCAATTTATAAAGCTCGGCCTCCGGGCAGGAAAGAGTCGACCCGAAGTCACACGTGGACAGATAGACATTCCACCGGTTCTTGCCCATCACCAGGGCGCCTGATTGAAAGCTGACGCCCGCATCCTGCAGACAGGGATCGAGAATATTGCGTTTTTCCGTTCTTAACGGGTCCAGCTCATCCTGGAACATATACTCAAATGTCAGCCTGACGGCATTTTCCGGATCGATAAAATTGGCAAAAAGAATCATGCCCAGCGACTCGCCGGATTCAACGGCCGGATACCCGGTTTCGCAAATCCGTTCTTCATGGCTTCGGCCGTCAGGGGAAATATTTGAATAGTAGGATTGAGCGAACATATCATCCGTATGGACGCGGGCGGCCTGCGCCAGGTTTTCGTTCCAGGTAAGCGGTGAAAGACCTTGTTGGAGCAAATTTCCCAGGTCCGGAAAATCGGCCAGGATCTTTTCCGGATCCATGCCCAGCGAGGCGGCCGTTTCCAGCGGGTTTTGCCGGGCCTGGTTTATCAATCCCAGCAGGGCCTGTTCCGGCGAAAACGTCACGGCCTCATCCGCCAGGGCGCCGGTCAGCGCCACGGCCAGCACCATAAAAGATACTGTCAGGAAGAGAGTTATTTTTTTTATTCTGGTTTTTCTGGTCATCATTATTGCCTATATACAAGCAAAATTCATGCGCAACCAGGGTATTCCCCTTTTTTATTTCAAGGATTTTACGCCCGCTTCCAGCGCCGTTCCTATATTATCCAATAACATATTAAAAACATAGAGGAATTAGATCTGATGGCTTCGTAAAAAGTCCAATATCTGCGTTGCGCTGCCTCCTTCGGAATTTCACGTACTGCTAAGTACGCTGCATTCCTCAGGATTTGCGCGCCTT
>CAYSMV010000197.1:0-1751 GCA_964432245.1 uncultured Desulfobacterales bacterium | reverse complement strand
TGCCCACCATGGTTTTGAGATGGACCGGCAGGGTAAAGACGGTCGTCGCCATCTGCTGGCCGGATCCAGGATGACTATCGTGGCCGGCTCTGACGGCCTGGCGCTTTTTAAAAAAGAAGAGGGCGCTGGCCTGACCCTGGACCGGCTGCAGGGCTATTTTTCCGACATCGATCTGGTCATCAGCGAAGGATATAAGCGGGACAGCAAGCCCAAAATCGCGGTCATTCCAGTCGCCACCGATTCCCCGCCCGTTGACATGAATGATAACACTTTGTTCGCTGTTTTTTCCGACGCGGACATAAAGACCCGGCTGCCTCTTTTCAGAACGCACGAAGTCTGCCGCCTGGCGGACATGATCGTGGCCCGATTTTTATCAGGCAGTGACTCTGTCTCTGAAGGCTGATTGATTTCAGCATGATGTTATGCTATAATCCTCCAACATTTTCAGAAATTATTGTATAATACGCGAACCATTTTACCGGAGGGGGATTAATGGCATCCAGCATATTTAGGTTATGGAAAACCTCAAAAAGAACGGTTCTTTCTTCTGTTTTAGCCGTTATTACCGGCATTATCATCAACGCCGCGACCTCCGCCTGCCGGCCCGGGAACAAAGCCGTTGCCGTCCCCGCGACCGCCTCCGGCGCGTCGTTTTCCAATGACCTGGGCATGACCTTTGTCTATATCCCGGCCGGAGCGTTCATGATGGGCAGCCCGGAAGATGAACCTTACCGGGAAAATGATGAAAGACGGCATAAAGTGAAGATAACGCGCGGGTTTTACATGCAGACGACCGAGGTGACCCAGGGCCAGTGGCAGGCCGTCATGGGCGGCAACCCTTCCGATTTTAAAGATTGCGGAGACCATTGCCCGGTGGAGCAGGTGTCGTGGGACGATGTCCAGGAGTTTATCGGCGAACTGAACCGGAAAACCGGCCGGACTTATCGCCTGCCCACGGAAGCCGAGTGGGAGTACGCCTGTCGCGCGGGAACAACCGGCCCTTTCAACACCGGCGATTGCCTGTCTGTTTCCCAGGCCAATTATGACGGTGATTATCCTTTCTCCGGATGCCCTGAAGAACATTCCAGGCGAAAAACAGTGGCGGTGAAGAGTTTTGCGCCCAATGCCCGGGGGCTGTACGACATGCACGGTAATGTCTGGGAGTGGTGTAATGACTGGTATGGCGAGACTTTCCCCATGTTCAGGAACAACGACCCCGTCGGGCCCTCATCAGGCGAGAACCGTATTTTTCGCGGCGGTGGCTGGAGCAGCGGCGCGCGGGGCTGCCGATCGGCGGATCGCAACCGGCGGCCTCCTGATTTTTACAGCAATTTCATCGGCTTTCGTCTGGCCGCCGATCAATAGGCGGCGTTAAAACGGGATATCCTCCGACCCCGGATTTTACCATCAACCCCGATTCAAATGCATCGAGGAGGTTTTATGGAGTGCCAGCAAAAGGAGAACAGGCGGCGTTGCAACTGTACTTATGAGCCCTGCCCGCGCAAGGGCATCTGCTGTGAATGCATCCGTTTTCATTTGAAATGCCGGGAGCTGCCGGCGTGCTGTTTTCCGGATGAAGCCGAAAAAACATTTGACCGTTCGTTTGAATTTTTTGCCAGGCTGGTTGCCGAGGGCAGGGTATAACCAAATAATTTTCCGGCAACTAAATGGGAGTAGAGCCAGATTTTTTGTTTTGGCCGCTGATTTCAGCCCTTGACATCATAAAGCTTAATGATTAATTATATCGGAAA
>CAYSMV010000196.1:0-2110 GCA_964432245.1 uncultured Desulfobacterales bacterium | reverse complement strand
ATCCGCCGGTCATACCGGAGCCGGAGCCGCGCGGCACGACGGGAAACTTTTCCTCGCAGGCAAGCCGAAGAATCTGAGATATTTCCGTTCCGTTGGCGGGAAAAATTACGGCGTCCGGAAGGTAACGCCGGGCGGTAGCGTCATAGGCATAGCAAACCAGGTCTTCCTTCTCTTGACTGCAGTATTCTCTGCCGGTGATCTGCCGCAGTTTTTTGAAAGCCCCGGGGGATAACGTCATGGCATCCTTACAGTTTGCCGTCTTCTATCTTTTTGGTTAACAAATCGAGCTCCTGCCGGACCGATCGTTTGGCTTTCACCGCGTTTTCAACGCAATTGACGGAGTGAATCACGGTGGCGTGATATCGGTTATAGCAGCGCCCGATCGCCTTGAGCGACTGATCCGTAAATCGCCGGGACAGAAAAATCCCCCCCTGCCGCGGCCAGGCCAGCTGCTGTTTCCGGGAGCGTGAGATAAGATCTTTTTCCAGAACGCCATATTCCTTGCAGACGAACCTTTTAATCGCCTCAAGCGTTATGCGGCTGCGCGCGACAGCCATGTGGTTTACAATACTGGCGGCCAGGTTCAGGTCAACCGGCACGCCCAGCAAAGATGATTTTATGGCCACATTTTTTAACCCGCTTTCCAGCTGACGGACATCATCGACAAGATTATCCGCCAGATATTCCAGAACCTCACCGGGCATGCAGTATCCATAAATCTGTGATTTTTTACGCAGGATCCGTACCCGGGTTTTAAAATCCGGCGGCTCCATGGCTGTTATCAGACCGGAGGTCAGCCGGGACTGCAGCTGCTTGTTAATCCTGGGAATATCGCCCGGCAAACAGACCCCCGTGAAAAGCACTTTCTTGTCCGCGTCAAACATATAGTCAACCACCATGGCCAGTTCGGACTGGGTTCGCTCCCGGCCGGCCAGGGAGTGAACATCTTCCAGCAGCAGCATGTCGCAGCCGGTCCTGTATTTTTCCTTAAAGCGATTGATCGATTTCGTGCTGAAGGCATAAACCATTTCATTGGAAAAATCATCGGCCGTCGTATAATAAACCCTGGCTGAATTGTCTGTTTGCAGGGCATGATGCCCGAGCGCCTGGGTTAGATGGCTTTTCCCCATACCGGACTGGGACGTTAAAAACAGAGACTTGTTTAAACAATGCTTTTTCGCACCCATGGAAAGCACCGCCGAATAAGCAAAATCATTGTTTTCCGCGACAACAAAATTCTCAAACGTAAAATCTTCTTTCAACATTCGGCCCCCATTCGGCCGGGCATGTATGTTCGGCAATAAAAGCTGCGGGGACGCTTTTGTCTTTTTTGCTTTTCTCTTATCCGGCGGCAAGGCTGATGGCGGTGCCTCACTGCGCGGCTGACGGCCGCTTTCAGCCACGACTTCCAGTACCAGGGAATACGTCTTCCCCGCCGTCTGGCTGATTTTGGAGGCCAGGATCTCTCCGTAATTTCCCTGAACCCATTTTTTTGAAAAGCAGTTCGGACAGTTGATAACAACGGAGCCGTTATTACAACCGCCTAATTCCAGGGGCTCAATCCACATCATATAGTTGTTGGACGGGAATTCCGCTTTTAATTGGGCCTTAACTTTTTCCCAGACAGATTCCATAAAAGCACTAAATCAAAACGGTCAAGTTAGTTCGTTTCCATCCACAAATGGCCTTTAATCCCCGGATGTCCCGCGGCTGCAAAAATGGAACAATAGGATATCATTGCTCAAGTGTTACCAAAAAATTAAGAAAAGATGAGCAAAGCCAAACAAATCAGATATTTCCCAAAATAAGACTGATACTGAGCCATCCACCCCGAAATATTATCTCAGATAAACCTAATCGAAAGTCAGGTCAAGCCGGAAAACAACCGTTTTTTTGAAAGGCAAACAGTGTTTGCTCGTTTTCTTTATATTATTGTTTATATTAAATATTTTTTTTGTTTTTGCGGCAACCTATTATAATCAGAGCATCTATTTTTATAATAGGTTTTTCATACTTTTCAGGGCAGTTATCTGATTGTTACTTTTTTGTTAATCGTTTTTTACTTTCTTTTTCTTTATTTTTCTTATTTTTTTTTTATTTCTCTAGTTCT
>CAYSMV010000195.1:0-12550 GCA_964432245.1 uncultured Desulfobacterales bacterium | reverse complement strand
TAAAGAATTCGATAATATCCGACAAACACCTGAATTCCAGGCGCTGACAGGAGAATAATAAACACCAGCCTGATATGTTACCGTGGAAAAACATCCGGGTTATTGCACCGGGTCGGTCAAGCCGGGTAAATAATCCCGAGCGCTACCCGCATAAAAAACCATGCCCGCCAACACCGTTAATTTCAGGACGAAAAATATCCAGAGCAGGTTATGAGGCAACCCCGGAATGTTGTGAAGCAGACAGACAAAAAGTGCGCCGGCGACAGCCATGCTTTTAAAGGTCAATAAAGGATGCGTTTTGCCGGTCAACAGGACAATAATAAAAATTGGTATCAACAACATATCTTCATAGGCGCCTGAATACGGAGCGAACAGAAGACAACAGGAAATCAGCGCCACTAACAGTTTCGAGCCTCCGGTGATATTGCGCCATGACCGGAACAGGCTGAACATGCCAATACTCAGAAGCGTAACACCGCTTAAAATGGTTGAGACGACGGCGGCGGTCTGATCACCGGTCAAATCGGATACCGCGCTTCTGAATATGTTCATGGTTCGGGGGACAATGGACCAGGCGTATATGTCGGGAAAATTTCCGCTGCCGTACATGCAAATTACATTGAAATAAGACCTCATCCAGCCGGCCGTTAACAGAATGGACAGCATTGCCGTCAGCAGCAGTACAATTACCGCTGAACAGAGAAACTCCCGCCACCTTCCATAAATTAATAGTATGCCGAACCCTATGATCATATAAGGTGGTTTTAAACTTGCCAGGACAACCAGCAGCGTTACCGGCCAGTCCACTGAAAAGCTTGCAGAGCCGCGGCTTAAGAGTATAATTCTGTAAATAATAAGACTGAAAATTCCCGCCGTAAAAATAGATGTCTGGCCGACGATAATGGCAGACGCGCTGATCAGGGAAAAAAAGGTGATTCCACACAGCACAACAGGCAGAACCTGAAACGATCTAAGGGGAGAAAGACAGGCGTATATCTTCCAAAACGCCAACGCGAGGATACAGACTGAGACGGCAACCCACAGGCTGTAGGCAAGGGAAAGGCTGAAACCCGCGATATAAGCGAACGGCATCCAAACAAGAAGAGCGACCGGAGTTACGGCCACAGGCATCGTCACCACGGCCGGCTTTTCCATATGTGTTGACAGCGCCCGCAGCTGAAAATTCAGATCGTAAATATTGCCTTGTTCTTGAAACCAGAAATGCTTTGTTAAGATGATATGATAAGCATAGTCTTGCAGATAAAAAGAGTCTCGGCCGTATCCGGCAAATCCTATTCTGGAGGATACCAGACCATGAAAGCACACAAACAGGAGAACCCCAGCCGTAATGATGACAAGAGCCTTCCTATAACCACCGGTTATTGTACGCCTGAGAGATAACTTGCCGTCTGAATCAGTCATCGGGTAATCATCGTCTCCTGCTTTACTGGTATTTCATGGTTTTTCTAAGCTACCCATCTTTATAAAATAAGGCCATCCCTTTTAAAATGCAATGACAGTTTACCCGCCGCAAAAACGCTGCCTGTCTGAAAAGCATTCTCGATAAAAAGGCCTTTCAGCCCTTGCCTTCAGGCCTCATCATGGGTATGATCAGTATCAATCACGGTTTAAGAACCACCATCACAAGGCATGACACATGAATTTCGGGGCAACAATCACCGGCAGCCGACCGCTTGTGAAAGCCGCGGCCCAGTATACCAGGGCTTTTGTCACCGGGCGGCGGATTCCTTTATACGTGGGCCTTTTCATCACTCCCAGATGCAACCTGAAATGTGTCTACTGCTTTCCGGATTCTCCTCGCAGAAAAGAAGAAAATGAGTTTTCAAAACAGGAAATTTTCAACATCGTTGATGAACTGTACGCGCTGGGGACGCGCTATATCGTCCTGCTGGGCGGAGAACCGCTGCTCCGGGAAGATGTCGAAGACATCATCGCTTATATCGCCAGAAAAAATATCATCCTCGAGGTTATCACCAACGGCTATTTTACCAGGCAGCGACTGGCGGCGTTAAAACAGGTCAGCTATGTCTGCCACAGTATTGACGGCAACGAAATTGACATGGAAAAAAACCGGGGCAGGGGCTCCTATAAAAAAATCATGGGAAGCCTGTGCCTGTGCCGGGAAAACGGCATTCCCGTCCAGATGAGAACCGTGTTCAACAAGAACAACGCCGGCAGTCTGGACTATCTGCTGAACCTGGCCAGAACCTGGAAAACAACCCTGGGCCTGTGCGAGCAGGCCGTCACCAGGGAACAAGACTGGGAATTCGTCATGTCCGCTGAGGAGCTGCGTGATTTCTGGCGCAAGGTTCGCGACTATAAAAAAAAAGGATACCCGGTGGACAAGACTTTTCATCTGCTGGACAATATTATTGGCTTTCCCATAGATATTCCCCTGGATAAAATATTTCATAAAAATGATCCGCTGCCGCCGAATTTTCCTTTCCGGCCGTGCCACATCACCCGAAGCCATGCTTTTCTTGACAGCGACGGCATCATGTACCCCTGCCCCATGCTTCTGGGCAGGAAGCTAAACGGCCAGAGCATTTACAACAATGGCGGCATAAAAGAGGCCTGGGATAATCTGGACCAAAACGACTGCCTGTTCTGCCGACAAAGCATCCAGGATTTGAAGAACGAATTTTTCTCATACGATGCGCAGGCCGTGAAAACAGTCGCCGCCACACTTTTTTCCAAGCTGACGCGCCGGCCCGGATGTGACCGTTAATATGAAAAAATATTTAACTGAAATAATCATATGCCTGCTCATTATCGCCTCCGGCGTGGGGATTTATAGCCAACTGGGGGGGTATAGTTATATTCTTTATGATGATATGTCGAGCATATACGACCCCTTTCTAATAAAGGGGATCTCTCTAAAAAAAATCGGCGATGCATTCTATACCCCTCCCAGCCAACTTCCCTATCAGGTTCCGATTCCTACCATCGTCCGGCTGACACTATGGGAATTTTTCGGCGATGATCTGGGTAAACACCATTTCTTCTCGCTATCGCTGCACATCATAATCGCGCTTATGGTGTTTTTGTTTTTGAGGTCGGAAACCGGAAGGATATTCGCAAGCGGCTTCTGCGCAATACTTTTTACGGTTCACCCAATCAATGTGGAGGCGGTCAGCTGGCTGGCAGGCTTTAATGGCATGCTGGAAGCCTTTTTTTTGATCATCACCCTTATCTGCTATTCATATTATGTCAAACGATCTTCCCTTAGACGGTACCTTCTTGTGTTTCCCCCGTTCATGCTGGGGCTGATGTGCAAACCCACCATGGCAATACTTCCCTTTTTATTATTTCTGCTCGATTACTGGCCTTTCCAGAGATTCACTCTGAAACCGACCGGCATTAAAAACAAAGCGTTTGAATTTAGCCGGATAAGAATTGTCCTGGAAAAGCTTCCACTCATGGCCCTGGCCCCGATTCAGCTGGCAGCGGGAAGGCTGATGATCAGCGGACAACTGCGGGGAAATGGGCCTGCCTCGTGGTCCTTTTATCCCGGATCAATTGTGGATTTTGTTTTATATTTAAAAAAAATATTTTATCCGATAGGCTTGACTATCTGCCGGCCCGATCCGCCGGAAGCTTCTTTATGGACGATGATCGGGCTGGGAGTCGTCTTGTTGCTGATTTCCTTAGTCCTTCTATGGAAAGCGAATAGCCGCGGATATCTCGTTACCGGATGGTTCTGGTTTCTGATCGCATCGGCGCCCATCATGGTAATGGTTTTCTTGTCCGGCAGAGCCGTTGAAGACCATCATCTCTATATTCCGGTAATCGGCATCTTCGTTATGATTTCCTTCGGGCTTTCGTCTTTTCTGCCCGGTTTTAAAAAAGGCCGCTTTTTCTTTATTATAACGGGCGCCATAGTAACAATCCTACTGCTTCCCATAGCATATCTCCAAGTCAGACATTGGGAAAACAGCATAACAATTTTTAACCATGCTTTATCAGTCTATCCGGATAACAAAAAAGCTCATGTTAATCTTGGCGACGCTTACTTGGGAAAAAATGATATAAACAAAGCTATGCAACACTACCGGCGGTTTCTGAGTCTCTCGCCGGACAGCGCTATAGGACATACCAAACTGGCCACAGCCCTGGCACTCGCTGATATGTCGGAAGAAGCTGAACTCCATTACGGGAAAGCATTACGCCTGGCCCCCGCATATGTACCGGCTCATCATGGTCTGGCGGATCTGCTGGCGCGTTTAGGAAAAACCGATCAGGCCATAGTCCTTTACCGTAAGGCATTACAAATCAACCCCGATCTCTTTCAGACTCATAACAATTTAGCGATAGCGCTTTACGAGCAGGGCTTTTTTCAGAAGGCTCTCGACCATCTCAACGAGTCGGTAAAAATTAATCCGACCTATCAGACAGCGGTCAGGAACCGTAAAATCATTATTGATGCTATGAAAAACAGTAAAAAGCTTGACGGCCTCGCTGAAAAACCGGGTGTAACCGCTGATCCGGCAAATAACGGTTTCGAGGCACGAGAATAGCCCCGGCCTTTACCCTGGTTTACGAGCGACACAAAACAGGTACTGGCATAAATTTTCGCCCAAACGACCTGTGGGAAAATGGCTGAATCGGAGCATTAAAAAACTAATCCCGAAAAAACAATAGCGAAATGAAACAACGTTAAACCCGATTTCCTCCAGCATCAAGCGCAACTGGTATTGATGAAACTCCTGGACATGCGTCATATCATCTGATCGGGTGCCGGGATTTAAGTAACGGGGATTAAGTACACCGGGGGCCAGCCGCCAGGGAAAGGTCAGCCTACCGATTAAAAGCTTTAAGATATTTGCCGGCCTAAAAATGTTCGGCGTCCCGCAAAGCAAATATCCGCCCGGTTTCAATACCCTGTAGTTTTCCCTCAACAGCAAACACGGTTTTGGCGTATGCTCAATCACATCCTGATGAAAGACAAGATCGCAGCAATTATCGTTTACCGGCAGAGCCGTATCGGGAGCGACCCTTTGAAAAGTCCAGACGCCCCTCGTATTCAACAGTTTCACATCCTCTTCATTCACCTGGCAATCAACCACATCGGTCGCGCTAATTCTGGCAAGCCGGGGATTGTTTGCAAAAGCCAAGAAATCCCATACGCCGTCCCCGCAGGAAACCGAGAGAGCCGTTGATCCGGGGGGTATTGTTAATCGGGACACCGCTTGCAGGAAGGCAACATATTGAGATCGCCAGACGGGGTGCCTTCTTAAAAAATCGATTCGCTGGGATATACCATGGCAACAGAGATCTTTTTTCATTCAGCCCTTTGCCTTTAATTGCGCCTTGAGGTTATCGCCGAGTACTTTCAGTACCCTCTTAATAAAAAAAGGCATATCTTTGATTGAAAAATGTCCGAAGCGTAAAAACGAAAGAATAATAATCAGGTTCGCCCACGAACGGACAGCAGCCATCTCCCATTCCTTAATGCCCGGAAGCCGCATAATAAAAGTTTCATCCCGCAGCCAGGCGTCCCAGTTCTGCCTCAAATGCGGTTTGATCAGACTACGCCTTTGCGCGATATCATACAGTTCGCTTCCCGGATAAGGCAGAGTCGGTGAGGCAGAAATTAGTTGAATCGTTTTGCTTTTCAGCAATTTTCTGGCGAACGAGATGGTCTTCATCGTCTCCTTCACTCCTTCAAAGCACAACTGTTCCCCTTCTTCCCAGACATTAAACAGCATGAACAATGCCAGTGTTTTTATTCCGTGTCGCTTTAACAAATTGCAGGCTGCTATTCCCTGCTCAACCGTAATATGTTTTTTTATGCCATTTAATGTGCGCTGACTGGCGGACTCTATCCCCAGGTGAACAAACCAGCAACCCGCCTCTGCCATCGCCCGAACAAGTTCCTCGGGCAAGTTGTTGCTCCGCAACTGGCATTTCCAGGTCATCCCCAGATTTCGTCTTTTTATTTCTTCGCAAATTTCGATGGCTTTAGGGATATTGTGGTTAAACTCATCACCGTCATCAAAAAATTCCATGACCCCATATGTATGGCGCAGTATTTCCAGCTCATCCGCGATATTTTTCGCGGACCTGGTCCTGACGCCGGTGCCCGGTCGGTTCCAGACCTTATTGGAGCAGAATGTGCATCGATAGGGACAACCCCGGGTGAATATCACTCTTGCCTGTGGATTCTGTTTCGTAATATACCAGCCGTTATACTCCTTCATGTCGATTAAATCCCGCGCCGGAAAAGGGATTGAATCCAAATCCTGAATAAACGGACGTAAGGGCGTAATTTTCAATTCACCCTTCTCAAGATAGCCGATGCCCTGAATTCTGCTTCAATCAATCTGTTCAATATTCTGTGTCTTTATATATTCGCTGACTATCTCCGCCAGCGTGATTTCCCCTTCGCTGTAAACCTCAATATCCGCCCGGGACCGCAGCAATGCCTCTCCAGGAAGCGCGGTCACCTGATGTCCGCCCACAATACACAGCAATCCGGGGCTGTATTGCTTCAGAATATTAATCATTTCATACGCCCCGAGGTTGGAGGTAACATAGTATGACACGCATAAAATATCCGGATTAAACGCCTTAATCTCCCTCAGCGTATAATCAAATCCCTTCCTGGGGCCGTCTATAGCCCGTAATTCCAGTTCGGGAATGTGTCCCCGCAGATAACCGGCCAGATATAATATGCCCAAAGGAGGCGAAATATGCTCATACATTTCACCAAGCCGGGGCAACCTTCTCGGTGGAGCATGCACAAATTGAATTTTCATAACGATAAAAAAACGAACCTTATTGAAAACGATTCGGTTCCTAATTCCCATATTTTAATAATCTGAAAGCTCGGGTAGCGATCAAGTCCAACTTTTTCATCACGGAAAGACGTTGCCAAGCGGCTCGGGCGATCCCCTTCATATAGTCGGGCCATTCCTGATAATCAATCCGGATATCCAGCAAAACGACCCCCCTGTTTTGTTTGATTCTTTCAAGACCGGCATCAAGTTGGGATTCATTTTGTACCGCCAGATAATCCACTTTGAAGGCGGACGCCAGTTGCCTGAAATCAGGATTATTCAGCTCTACCAAAGCAGTACGGCCATAGATGATCCGTTGAGTGGATTTGATATGGCCTAAAGCACCGTCATTAAAAATAGCTACAGCCAGGTTCAGGTTGTTCCGAACGGCCGTAAGCATTTCAAAACCTGTCATCAGAAAACCGCCATCGCCACAGACGCAGACCGTACATTTTTCAGGACATCCCAGGCTGGCACCGATCGCTGCCGGTATGCCGAAACCCATGGCCTGATAATCCGAGGGTGATAAGAAACTGTTGGGCGTAGTGGCGCAATAGTCCGTCGTCGCCCACAGCTGATGTGCACCGCAGTCGGTAACGACGGTTGCCTGCCGGTTAAGCGTTTGCCCCAGCCGATAAAAAAAACACGACGGATGAATACCCTTCGGGGATAATGCGCTCCGGAGACTTTTCAGATGCGCCTGCTTCTGACTTTTGATTTCCTGAATTAAATCGGGATTACTCTTTTTAGCCGTACCTGCCAGCTGAGAAAGGATGGCTTCCAGCGCCGCTCCAACATCCTGGCACAAAGCCAGCTTCGCATTGTAATTACGATTCAGATTGTTCCGGTTAGAATCAATATGGATCAAAGCACCGGGAAATTTCAACCATTTGCCCGCGCTCATTTCAGAAAATTTTACGCCCATGGCCAGCACCACATCACATCTTTTAAACACGGCCTCAGCCGCTTTTAAACCGGCCGGGCCAAAACCAAAACCAACAGACAGCTCATGATCTTCTGCAAGCACTCCCTTACCGGAAATGGTGGTGGCTACTGGCGCTGAAAGATGTTCCGCCAGTTGCCGGACTTTTTCTGATGATGACTGGGCGCCTTTGCCGACATAAATGCCACATTGCCCGGCGCCGTTTATCATTTTTACGATTTCTTCAATCCGTTGTCGGGTATCCGGAAGAGAAACAGCCACGCCAGCCGGGGGAACAAATCGGGAAAAATCCGATTTGCTCTTGAGAACGGAGTTTAAAATTTCAACGACAACCGGACCGGGCTCCTCGCAACTGGCCAGGTGGAAAGCCTGAGAGATGATTTCCGGAATCTTTGTTCCGTCGTCTACCTCGAATATACCTTTAACAACCGGCTTAACCGTAGCCAACTGTGGTATTTCATGAGTATGAAACGTATAGCCATCCTCCGTGGTCGTCGTTACAATAACTACGATCGGGGAGGAATCCAAAAAAGCCTCTGCCAACCCGGTAATCATATTGGTCAGGCCCGGGCCGGGGATGGCGATACAGACGCCCACCCGGCCTGTAGCACGAGCATAGCCATCAGCCATGAACACCGCGCAAAGTTCAGAAGTTACCAGAATATTATTAATGGGAGAGTCAATCAGCGCGTTAACCAGCTCCAGATTGTGCGTCCCGGGCAGACCGAAAACAAAGTCAACCTTCTGTTCGACAAGAGATTTTACTATGCTTTGCGCTCCCGATATGTTCAAAACTGCACTCCCTGGGGCCTGGCATGGGCCTCAACGATATTGGAATAACAAAACGGCACGAAATCACCATGCTTATAATACCTGGAGGCACATTTGAAATTCTCCTGGAGATCAATGTTGTAAATATTCGGCCAGCATCTGAACCCCACCATCAAACAGTTGGATTGCCCGGGTTTAAAAAACGAGATGCCCATGATCGCGCAGATGTACTCAGCGATATATCGCAGCCCCACAGCTTTAAAAAAATTATAAATATAATGGACTGCCTTGAATTTCTTCTTTTTCAATTCGTCCATATTCAGATGGCTGCCTAAACAGGAATAACCGTTTTTATCACGTATAACGGTGACGCTATAGGCGCATAAACGATTCCTCACAATTGCCAGGATCTTGGGCGAAATAAGGGGCCCCATTTCTTTGAGAAGTTCTTTCCAGAAAATATGTTCTTTGACGATATCTTCTCTCGGGATATTCAGCGCGTCCGCAAACAAATGGATCAATTCCGACATGGTAAACGGTTCCACATCAGGGCAGGCACCGATTTTCTGGGCCGTTCTTATTCTGAGCTGATAAATGAAAGACCGGTTGTCGAAACAGTAGTCCGTGAGTTTTCTAATCTGGTCCTCATTGACGCCCCTGATCAGCGATATACTCAAGGTGGTTCTTATCCCGACTTTTTTAATATTCTCCAAAGCCTTTAATTTTATGCCAAGCAGCGGCCGGCCATTCAACGTTTCATATATACTATCGTCAAATCCGTAAAAAGTCAGGCTGACAATAGACAGACCGGCCTTCTTTAAACGTCCCACATAATCATAATCGGCCAGTTTAATTCCATTTGTCGTCAAGATGACCCGGTTGTTCCGTCTGGCTATTTTGATCAGTTGAAAAATATCCTGGCGAAGAGTAGGCTCCTTACCCATCATGACAATTGACTTGTTTTTTATCCGTCTGAACAGAGTTTTCATCTCGGATATTGACAATTCCGGGTGTTTTTGTCCTTTCTCAAAACAGACGGCGCAATCAAGATCGCACCGGCCGGACACATAGAGAAAAATAATACTCGCCTCCACTTGCCCGGGTACCGTGTCAGCCGTCATCATCTTATAAAATTCGTAATCGCGCTCGATCAATGATTTATAGCTCTTACCGTTTTCGTCCTGTTTGACGAGATAAACCTGCCCATTATCCAGAATCACGCTGGCATCAATTACCCGGCACGTAACCGGAGACAGGCTCTTGGTTTTCTTTATTTCCAGCAAAATCAATCGCTCCGTATAAAACAGTTAACCAGGTTTAACGGCGCTGATGAGGCCATAGCTTAAAAGGCCATCTCGATACCAATCATTAACGAAATCGGTTGCTGCCAGAAAATCATGCAATTGCTGTCTGCTGAAATACTGGCGAATCTCTCTTTCATATACAGCTACGTTTCTTTTCCAGCATTCAAAGGTCGGCCACACATATTCCCCTATGTCTTTAATTACTAAATACGTAAAACCAATTTTTTCAAGCAGGACCGTATAAAAATGAAGGGGCTCGGTCCAGGCGGGGCCAAAGACCTTCTTCATTTTTCTACTCCCGACAACGCAACGAACGCCATATTTTTGCAAGCATTTAGAATAATGTATTAATTTTAATCCGCTGCGGGGCACAACATCACCGATCAGCAACTGCCCTCCCGGCTTGAGCGTGCGATAACACTCCTTAAACAACATAGTTTTATCCTTCATGGTATGGGATGATTCCATCAACCAGACAACATCAAACTGGTTAGCGGAAAAACGGTTGTCTGTTCCGTCCGCGACAAAAAACCGGACACGGTCCGCTTTTCCATTTTTTTGGCTACGGGCGTTAGCCAAGCCCACACCTTTCTGACTAGTAGATATCCCCACCACTGAACAACCAGTTTTTTCATTTAAATAGAATGCGGGCGAACCGATTCCACAACCAACATCAAAAACAATTGCATTTTTATCCACTTTACCCAAACTAAGAAGGGCATCATTAAGGGCCAGGGTCGCTTCCTCCAATGTCATCCGAGGTTGGATAAAATAGCCAAGATGAAAGTGCTTACCAAAAATATACTGCCAGGCCATGGTGACCCTGTCGTAATGCACCATCTCCCGGCATGACGTATTGTTTCGCATTAAAACGACTGACTGCCTTCCTAATAATGATGCGGCCGATGTTTTTTGTATGCCTGACGTTATCTTGGCTCTGGCTCCGGCTCCGGGATGTCGATGCTACTGCCGAAGCTTTTTAATATACCCCCAGATCATGCCTAAACCATAACTCAAATGGATGACGGAGTATATAAATGGAAGAAAAAAAACGGCTTTAAAATCCTTGTGTCTTGATGCGTCATATATGCTGAAAATAACAGCTGCAGCCGCATAGATCGCCAAGGGGAAAAAAATTATCTTCCCCAGCGCCGGTATTCCCCTGAATCCGTGAGTGATGGCCAGTGAATCCCCGATAATTTGCGGTTTAACAGCCACCAACACACACGCCCCGATCAGATACAGAAGAAACAGGCTGGGCATGAAGAAAAAAGGCATTTTCATGGTTTCACGCCAGCTTTCTTTCCTCGGTCTGGCTTTCCCGTAACTGAATATCTGCTGCATGAATGTCGCAAGAGTCGGCCTGCGTTGATGATACAACAGAATAGTCGGGGAATAGGCTATATGAAAACCAGCCTTTACGGCGTCGGCTATGAATTTGGGATCTTCCCCGGGGAACATTCCCGTGTCAAAACAGACCTTTTCCAGGACCCGTCTTCTGCAAAGCAGATTGGCCGAAGAAACCGCCGTTTCATCGACATTGAACATGGTTTTTTTAACGGCATATCTGGTTGAGACCTTCCACGTCCCGAATCCCGAGGAAAGCGCATACCAGCTGATTTTAGAAAATCCTTTATCTTGCCTTGACGTCAGCTGCGGCCCGCCGACGATATCGACCTTTGGATATTTTTTAAAAAACGCTTCCGCCTGGCGCAAATAATCGCCCGGAATGGCCGCGTCATCATCTAAAAAAACAAGTATCTCCCCCTGCGCCAGCTTTGCCCCCTGGTTTCTGCTCTCCGAGGGATTCGTCCCCCTGGTTACCAATACCTCGAACTTCGATTCCGGATAATCAAGATCCCGGATGGAATCGATTATTTCCGCCCTTCTTTCGGGAGCGACCGGAATGATCAGGGAAAATTTCACTTCCTGAACCGAATATTTCTTGAAATTATTGAGATGGAAAAACGGTATTCCATGGCCGGCTCTCATGTCAAGACAATATTATCCTTCCAGACAGGGCGTTATCGGTTACAGCGCTCATCCGATAATCCTTGCCCGTTGTCGCTCTTGATATTATTATCCATATTGTTCTCTTCCCGAAACTGTAACACCATAAGAGTCGAAATATAACTCATGCGCGTTGAACTACCGTGGGGGAAAACGTCTCTGGCGCTGGATCTGCCGGACACATGGAATATCATCCTGCCGAAGCCGCCGGCCGCGTCGCCGGAGCCCGGCCGCGACGAACTTGATATCGTCAAAACCGCCCTGCGACGGCCTGTCGGCGAAGCCCCCCTCTCCGAAAAGCAACTGACAGGGAAAAAAATCGTCATTATCGTAGACGACAACACCCGGCCGACGCCGGTCAACCGGTTTTTCCACCTGGTAACCGAAGAGCTGGCAGCGGCCGGGGCGGAAACGGATAAGATGCTGATCATCCCGGCCCTGGGTATTCATACGCCGATGACCGAAGAAGAAATGGCCGGAAAAATCGGCGCGGCCAGCCTCGCCCGCATCCCCTGGGAAAACCACCACGCCTTTGACGCCGACGCCAACGTGTACATGGGTAAAACCCGGCGCGGAACACCGGTTTATCTTAACCGGCGGCTGCGGGACGCGGACCTGGTCGTGCTGATCGGCCTGATTGAACCGCACCTGATGGCCGGTTTCGGCGGCGGCCTGAAAAACATCCTGCCGGGCGTGGCTTCGGCGGAAACCATCGGCCGCCA
>CAYSMV010000194.1:0-4641 GCA_964432245.1 uncultured Desulfobacterales bacterium | reverse complement strand
CGGCTGTCGACCCGGATGAAAAAGACCAGGAAATCGCCAAGCTTAAAAAAGAGATCGACGAGATAAAAAAAGAAGGCGATTAGCAGGACGCTTTTTTTTTGATGGCGGCAACGGCCAGTTTGTCCGCTTTTTCGTTTTCAGGGACACCGGCGTGGCCTTTGATCTTTATAAGCTTTATATCTTTGAAGGTTGCCAGGGTCTTTTTTATAGCGTCAATCAACTCCATGTTTTTCCTGGCTTTCCAGCCGAGAGACAGGACGCCGTAAGCATAACCGCTGTCCGTGAAAACCCTCACGGGCAGCGTTTTGTTTTTGATTTCCAGAAGACCGGTGTGGATGGCTTTCAGCTCGGCGATGTTGTTGGTGGCCTCGCCTATATATCTGGAGATGCTTTTTTCGTTTTCTTTGTAAAGCATCAGGACGCCGATTCCGGATGGTCCCGGGTTGCCCGATGAGGCGCCGTCCGTGAAAACCAGAACCGCGTCCGCGGGCAGGTCTTTTTTCGTCTCCCCGATGATTTTTCTGTCGGCGCTTTTTTTATCTCGCGGCCCTTCTTTTTTACCGGTCTTTTTTTTGTCATGTTTGAGTTGACTGACGGAAATCAGGCTGTTTTTGTGGACCCAGTATTCGTAATCCTGATCCGTCTGGTATTTGATCAGCACTTTGCCGTTTTTTTCAACCGGCCGCTGATTCTCGTCAACGGCCATCCAGACTTTGTTGCCTTTGAAGCCCATGCGTTTCCAGCCCGGCTTGGTCTCGTTCATGGTTTCCCTTTTTTATGAATAAAGATAATAGGCCTTGCTGATGGTTTTAAAGCAGGCCAATTCTTCGTCCCATGATTGTATTATGCTTTCAACCGGTTCCAGGCTTTCGAGCCGCCGCCGGATCTCGGGGTTTCCCAGGATCAGGTCAATCGGCAGTTTTTCGTATTCATATTCATAAGGCGGCTTGCTCCAGGAAAACCGGTCGGGATAAAGTTGAATCACCGCCTGCAGGAGGGCAAGTGAAACCGAGTAAGGGCGAAACAGATCCGGTTCGACCGGATGGATCTGGAATCCCCGGCAGGGTTGGCCTGCCCATTTGTTTGACGTGGGCTCAAACAAAACCGGGCGAAGGATCGCTCCGGTAATCGTTTCAGGACTGATAATTTTTTTGATGTGACCGGGGTCGACAAACGGCGCGCCGAAGAGTTCAAAAGGGCGCGTGGTGCCCCGGCCTTCCGATATATTGGTGCCTTCCCAGATGACCTGTCCCGGATAAACCAAAGCTGTGGCCGGGGAAGGCATATTCGGCGACGGCGCCACCCAGGGCAGGCCGGTCTGGTGGAAAAACATTTCCCGATGCCAGTTTTCCATGGGGACAACCGTAAGGCCGCAATGGATATGAAAGTGGTCGTTGAACAGGAGCGCCAGTTCACCGATGGTCAGGCCATGACGCATGGGAATGGGGAAGCGTCCGACAAAAGAGGCGTATTCAGGCGCCAGCAGGTTGCCTTCCACGGTTATGCCGTTGACGGGGTTGGGCCGATCCAGCACGATTACCGCTACGTTCTGCCGCGCGGCGGCTTCCATGCAATAGGCCATGGTGTAAATAAAGGTATAAACCCGGGCGCCCACATCCTGCAGATCGATGATCAGGGTGTCGATGGGCGCCATCATGTCGGGGGCGGGGATTCTCGTTTTTCCATACAGGCTGTAAACCGGAACGCGTAAATCCGGGTCGACGAAGTCGTCGGACGCTTTCATGTTGTCCTGCTTTTCAGCGTGGAAGCCGTGCTGGGGAGCATACAGCGCCGCGACTCTTCCCGGGAACAGATCATTAATCCGGTCGCGGGTATGGCGAAAACAGGTGTCGACGGAAGCCGGGTTGGACAGAATTCCAAGCCTTTCTCCCAGCGGGTAGCGGGAGGGATATTCGCAGAATACTTCCAAGCCTGTTCGGGTTCGCACTGGTAGTTTCCGGGAAATTTTATTTACAAAGCCTGCCGGGCATAATATAACCTGACTCATACAAAATTCAGGCCTAAAGAGTCGTAAAAAAAGGCTGAAAACATGTTAGCATAATTGGCAAATTTGTAAAAACTTAATTTTGAGGATAACAGCGAACCGAATCGTTACGTGAAAGCCGGAAGAGACGCAGTGCGCCACGGATGCCGGCTTTTTGTTTTGCCGCCAGGGGAGAGACAAACGATGGACTTAAAACCGCCGCCCTATGTTTTATCCGTAAAGCCCTATTCTCCGGGCAAGCCGATGGAGGAGCTGGAACGGGAATACGGTTTAACCCGGACCATCAAACTGGCCTCCAATGAAAATCCTTTAGGCCCTTCACCTCTGGCGCTGGAGGCTATCAGACAGGCGCTTTCCAGGCTTAATCGTTATCCGGACGGCAGCGGGTATTACCTGATCAGGAAACTTTCTGAAAAATTCAAGGTCAAACCGGGTAATATTGTTTTAGGCGGTGGTTCCGACGATATTATCGGCATGCTGACCAGGGCGCTGCTGTATCCCAACGATGAAGTGATTATGCCGCGGCCGTCTTTTGCCATGTACGACATCATGACGCGGATATCCAATGCTACGCCGGTTTACGTTCCCCTGCGGTCGTTGTCTGTTGATCTGGACGGCATTGTCCGGGCGATTACCAAAAGAACGCGGATGATATTTCTGACCAATCCCCACAATCCAACGGGAACGTTTTTTTCTTCGGGGCAATTTAAAGCCTTTCTGGAAAAAGTCCCGGAAACGGTGGTGGTTGTTCAGGATGAAGCCTATGTGGAGTTTGTCAGGGATGAGACCTGCGCCGACAGCCTTGATTTCGTTAATGACCGCCGCCCCCTGGTGACATTGCGGACGTTTTCAAAAGTTTATGGCCTGGCCGGTTTGCGCGTGGGCTATGGTTTTATGCCTGCCGAGCTGATTTCTTTGCTGAACCGGGTCAGACAGCCGTTTAACGTCAGTTCGCTGGCTCAGGCCGCGGCCGTCGCCGCGCTTGATGATGAGGACTTTTTAAGGGAAACCAGAAGGGTTGTGCATGAAGGGCTTGATTTTTTGTCCGCGGCGCTTGACCGGCTGGGGATTACCCGCTTTCCTACGCAGGCGAATTTTTTTCTTTTAGATGTCAGGAGAGACGCGGATGAGGTGTTCCAGGCGCTTTTAAGAGAAGGCGTTATCGTCCGCTCCATGTCTTCTTATGGTTATCCGACTTATTTAAGGGTCAATGCCGGCCTGCCGGAAGAGAACGCCCGTTTCATCGAAGCTCTGGAAAAGGTGCTTTCATGAAAGACCTGGTGGTTACGATCGACGGCCCGGCCGGCGCGGGAAAAACAACCGTCAGCCGACAGCTGGCCCTCAGGCTGGGTTATCGTTATGTGGATACCGGCGCTTTGTACCGGGGCGTTGCGCTGGCGGCGCGGGAAAAGGGTGTTGATCCCACGGATGATGAGGGGCTGTCCGTTTTATGCGCCGGCCTGAAGCTGAGCCTGGTCGCTAAAGACGACGGCTCCCGCCTGTTTTCCGGAGGGGTTGATATAACCGACCGGATCCGGACGCCTGAGATTACCATGCTGGCTTCGGCGGTTTCGGCCAGGCCGGTGGTAAGGGAGTTCCTTCTGGGCCTTCAGAGAAGCATGGGCGCTTCAAAGCGGGTCGTGCTTGAGGGCAGAGACATGGGCACGGTCGTTTTTCCGGATGCCGATGTCAAATTTTTTTTAAGCGCGGACGTAAAGGAAAGAGCGCTGCGACGTTTTAAGGAACTCCCCCTCAACACCGGCCTGACCCTGGAACAGGTGGAGGCCGATATCAGAAGCCGGGACGAGAACGACACTACCCGGCAGCACGCGCCGCTGCGTGCCGCCGCGGACGCCATCATGGTCGACTCCACGAACCGGACCCCGGAAGAGGTGGCCGATTTCATGCTCCATCATATTCAGGCGCGATAGCCGAACGCGTTGTTCAGCATTGATCGCCATGAAAATTCCCGGCCCAGGGGCTATTTTTTATTTGCTTTTTAAATATGTTGCTGATACGTTGCGAAAATTGTTTAGCTGTATGGGTAGTTAAAATAAGGTAAGGGGGTTTGAGTTTAATGGTAGATCAACTAACGGAAAATGAAAACACTATGGAAGAGAAGGAAGATTTGACGACGCAGGAGGCGGATAAGGATGGTTCGACCGGCGAGAGCATGGAGGCATTAATGGAGATGTATGAAGACAGCATCAAGCACTTTGCCGAAGGCGAGGTGGTGACCGGAACCATTGTCTCCATGGACAAGGATTATGTGCTGGTGGACATCGGATACAAGTCCGAAGGCCAGATCAAAACCTACGAATTCAAGAACGAGACCGGAAAACTGGAAATTAATGTCGGTGATGATGTCGAGGTGATGATCGAGTACTGGGACGAGGAAAACGAAACCCTGGTGCTTTCAAAGGAAAAGGCCGTTAAAGTCAAGGTCTGGGAAACCATCAAAGAGGCTTATGACAAAGACGGTATTGTTAAAGGCGTAATAACCAGCAGGGTCAAAGGCGGTTTTTCGGTTGATGTCGGACTTCAGGCGTTTTTGCCGGGATCCCAGGCCGACCTGAGACCTATTCGGAATTTTGATGAAATGGTCGGTCAGATCTATGATTTTAAGGTTTTAAAAT
>CAYSMV010000193.1:0-4312 GCA_964432245.1 uncultured Desulfobacterales bacterium | reverse complement strand
TGTGCCGCCACACGCCATGAGACCCGACAAAAGGAAAATGGTCACTATCAACCGAATACGGTGAATATAAGAAAAACAATCCTGTCGCATGTTTGCCTCCTTATCAGTAAGATTATAATGGCTGTTCAGTATTCCATATATTCCAATTCTTTTCCCTGGGTATTATCCATGGTCTGTTGAACCCATAAATATATTTCACCGGATTCCAGCGATACGGCATGCTCTTCCCTGGAAATCAATCGTCCGGATTCCGACATGGTCGACAACCTCAGGGTATGTTCGCCGGGGTCCACCAGCACTCTTGTCAGTCGTATCTGGTATGGAAGGCATAACCAGTTGCGGGTTTCAGCAGCGCTGGTCAGAAAAGACAATATATTGCCTACCAGACAAACCACGTCTCCGCCCGCTTCGTCTCCCGCTTCGTATAATAATGTGTTTTTTATGAGCGTGCGGGACACTGCCACTCGGAGGTCATGGCCGGCATTGTGGAGCTGATGCTGAATGGCAATCTGGGAAAGGGACTCCGCCGGCATCAGTTCCTGCCTTTTTTGATTATTGATCGTAAGATAGGATCCGTCAATTTCCGTCCGAAGAGGAGGATAGTAAGGCACGGTAACGCGCATCCCCATGTTTTTAAGAGCCTTGATGATATTTAAATCCTCCGCCGTGTCCCAGGCAGGCCCCAGAAAGAAAGTTTTGTGCGTTACCCTGTCCGCTACACCCGAAAGGCCGTCCCTGGAAAAAGCATGCAGCATATCGATAAGGCCCATATCACCGTAAAGCAGCAAAAACCAGGCTGCCTGATCACGCATTTCCAGAGGGGTGCCGGTCGGCATCAGTTCCAGGCTCAAAGCGCGCATCGCCGGCCTCGCCCTGAGAATCAGATTGAGTTCACGACGCCGCGGGATCATGCCCAGATGCTGCACGACAATGATCTGGGCCTTGTCCGGCTTAAACCGAGCAAGCCTGCCCCGAATATCTTTTGATAGTTTTTCCTTCGCCAGAAGGCTCCAGCTTCCCTCCCAGCCGCCAAGACGGCGCATCATGCGAATGGCGTCAAACCAGGCCTGTTCCGCCATACCCCCGCTCAACCGGTATTGATCAGCATAGCCTTTCTCGTATAACTCCGCTGCCTTTTGATAAGCAATCCGGGCGTCATCAAGATTGCCCGCCTTTTCGTATAAACAGCCGGTTATATACCTGACGTATGCGTCCTCCCGGAAAATCAGCCATTCCTCCCCGATCCAGTTACCATGCAGCTTATCGAACAGGGTGTAGACCTTTGAGAATGTTTCCTCCCTTCGCTTTTCGGTCTGCTCGTAATCTCCTTTCTCGAAGGAGATGCTGGAAAGCGCATTGTCAAGTCGCCTCATCTCGACATACGCTGACTGAAGATGTTCTTCACGATCGATCGGATCCCGGGTCTGCTGGGAAAGCATGATGTAGTTCAATACTTTATAGTAGTTTATGTAAACCCGCTCAAAATCATTTCCCATATAAGTTGTCTGGCGCGGATTGACCATGACGGCGGCAAGATAATCCGTGGCTTTTCGGGAACGAAGTTTATCGGCTAAGGCATGTGCCTTTTCCAGGGCTTGATTGCTTGATTCGTAATTTCCATCCAGATGTTCAACGGCCCCTCGCTCAAGATAGAAAAGCAGTTCATCCTTTCCTTCGGGTTTCAGGCTTTTTTTCAGGCTTTCCCTGGCCTTTTGGTACTCTCTTTTTTCTACCTGATCCAGAACCTGTCGGATCCCTTCTCCATAAGTAGCGCAGCCGGCCAGAACGGCCAGAAAAATAACGATAAAAATCCCCCTCCAAGTCTTTATTATCAAGCTTTTTCCTGTTCCTGCCCTTAAGTATCGAACCGGCTTTTGCGGAAAAACAGGCAAGTTTTTCAAAAGATTACAAGCGTTCATGCCTCTCAAGCCACCTGATTCCGGACAATGGGAGATCTCTTTATCGGCACGTCGTTATTCTCAGGAGCAGGATTTCCAAAGCGGCAGAATCCGGGGCTCTTCTTCGGCGTAATCCGGCATGATCATCCCCACCCCGGCGTTTATATAAGTTGGATCCGCCACCGTCAGGGTGCGACCGTCAACACTCAAACAGGCGCCCTTAACGGTTTGCTCTAAAGCCAGGGCAGTAGCCACATGACCCGTATACCTCAAAATCGCGATATCCAACCCCAAAAGGTCACGAACCATCGCGGAAAAGAAAATTACCCGGTCATCACAATCCGAAGCAGGATAGTATAAGGTCTCTTCGGGATACAGGTATTTCTCCTGTCCGAACTGCTCACTGTCCTTGCGATACGCGAAAGCCTTCTGGGTAAACCGCAGCAGAAAATTAACCGCCTGTTCCTGTCCCATTTCAGATATCACTTCTCTTAATTGAGAAATCAGGCTATCGCGCACGGCCTCACCGGGACCGGCCTCCAGATAGAAGCACAAGGGAATCTGCGGCACCATTTTCAAAAAATGAATCCGCTCGGTTTGCAGAAAAACCGTTATATCATAATCTCTGTTTTCGAATCTGAACCGCAATTTTCTTTCCTCTCGCGGGCCCCCGGCCAGGAGCCGACCGCTCTGTCGCAAATCCAGCGACTTCTCGGCCCCCTCATAGCCGCCGCGATAGGTACTTATTCGGGACGCCCCGGTTTCTCCGAAAACATAATAACGTTTTCCCCGGATATTCAGATAACGCGTCTGGAATATTTTTTGACAAGAGGTGTATAGCAGCACGACACCTCCCCCGGCACGGGCCACCCGCACATCAAAGCCGCCCTTGAGAAGCCAGCCCCAGGCAAGCAGACGCGAAATATTTTCCCCTGCCCGCCGTCCCGCCACGGCTTCAGCCAGCCGGTTGGTCAGGACCAGCCGGCCCCAGTCTCCCAGGGCCAGTCGTTCCACACAGGCGTCAAGCTGGGCGGTTATGGGACGGCTGTCGAGTCTGGAAAATTCTTCCCAGAAAATCCGGATCCCCTCCTCGCCTTGCTTTTGTAAAAAAAGATCTCTCCACTCAGGATCAATCAGAAAAGTCACCTCGTGTCCGATGATATCTACCGGTATCGGTTCTTTTAGGGGCGATTCGATGTCTGGAAACAGAAATAGCGGAACCGGTCCTTCAGAAATATCCCCGGCAGCCTCAACAGGAAGCACGGCGGCAATGGTCGCCTTTATCCGGGAAGACTTCTCTTCTTCTGAAATATGAGTGCCCGGCTCTTCTTCCCGTGACTCAGCCGGAATGGGGACTTCAGGAATCGCGTCCGGCTTGGGAGCGTCATATTCCAGTAAACCGGCCTTTATTTGAAATTCTTTCCATCCCTTTTGTAAAAAACGCTGAAAATGTTCATCTTTTCGACAGCGGAAGGCGGTATATTTTTCCTTTTGCGCCTTTTCCCATTCCTGAAAATCCTCCTGACCCATGACCGAAAAAGCCAGGAGGACCAGGCAGCAAACTGTTATTGTTTTTTTAGGCATGAATGGACTTTCCGGTCCGCCTTAAAGGTCTTCACCTTTTAACGCTTCTTCCATCTCCTTTTGCGCTCGCTCGGCCCTGAACTCCTGGTACAGGATATCCTGATCCCGGGCGCTGATGTTCCGGTTCGACTGCTCCATCAGCGCTTTAAATAACTCTTCCGTTTCCTTTCCACCCAGGACCAGCATGACGCAGAAATGTTTTTTCCCCTCTATCATCTCATAGCCGTAATTGGTCGCCCGGGAACCCTGCAGGGTCTGTTCGGTAAGCTGCCTGGAAACGCTCTCAAAATTAGAGCCAATAGACGTTTTATCTTTGGCGCGAATTTTATTCTGATAGGTTTTTTCCATGGACTGAACCCTGGTCTCGATCTCCTGGGCCAGGCTCTGCCGGGCATTGGCGGTTGCTTCCTTTCTGTCCAGGGAGAAATCGCCCGAGGCAAGAACGCACTCGGTAACGGCGATTCCGCCTTCCACTCTGGGTTGGGCCACCCATTCGGGAATCCCTCCGCCGCCGACCGCAACTTCTTTAGCGCACCCCGTCAAAAAACCGAAAACAAATAAAAGAGCGAATAAAAGGCAAAGTTCTTTTTGTCTCATCATGTTTTCTCCTTCCTGTTGCAAAGCCGTCTTAAAACTTCATCCGAAGTATTAACACCGCTTCCAACAATTTTTTTGTGGTTGCTATGCTTGTCCTTAATGATCGCTGCGCGCCGCTCGCTCAAAGCTTTTCAGGAGGCTGCGGGCCAGCTCCTGCTCCATGGCGGCGGCAAGCTTCGCGGGCCCCCGCCCCCCCGGCCCCCCCCCCCCCCCCGCCAGCCGCCTTCACCCCT
>CAYSMV010000192.1:0-4731 GCA_964432245.1 uncultured Desulfobacterales bacterium | reverse complement strand
GTCGCGCTTATTCTTCGTCAATAAGTCCCTGGCCGTTCAGGGCGGCGAACCGCAGGGAAATAGTGTCGGGATTGATGGCCGATAAAACCACGTGATTGCTTGACGTCACAATGATGGATCGTGTTTTGCGGCCCTGGGTAGCATCCACCAGCCGTCCGGCCTGAGCGGCTTCATTTCTCATCCTTTTTACCGGCGAGGAATTGGGAGAAACGATGGCGACTATCGATTCGGCCACGATACGGTTGCCAAAACCAATATTTAAAAGTTGCTGCGGCATATTTTACCCCCTGACCGATCAGACCGGTTTTCTATCCCGGATCTTTCTTTTCTGTTTATCGGACTGATTCATCATCATGGCAATGAATGTGCCCCTGACGCCCTTTATACTCGCTGACGCACTGACCGGCGCCCAGCAATAGGGCCAGCCGGTTATTCACCCGGCCCGGCATGATACCGCGCAGGACCAACCCTATCTTCAGGGAGCGCGGCCGCGCTACAACCTGCTGACCGCGTTTCAAACCGCTCTCGACAATTGCCCGGGCAATGACGTCATGATCTTTGACCGGCGGCGCGATAAGAGCGCCCCACCGGTTGAGCTTGAAACCCTCGAACATGCCGGTAAGAATATTGCCGGGATGAACGGAGGTAAAACGAACCCCTTTTTTCCCCATGGCCAGAGCCTCCAGCCGCAAAACATCGGTCAGGCCCCAGGTCGCCCACTTGGAGGTCACGTAAGCCGCCAGCCCGGGCGTGCTGACGAAAGAAACGCCGGAGGCGACATTGACGATATGCCCGGCATCACGCGCCAGCATTTCCGGTAAAACCGCGTGGATGGTATAAAACAGAGAATTAACATTCACATCCATCTGCCGCACGGCATCCTCGACCGGCCGCTCGCAGAAAAAGCCCGCCCTGACAAAAGCCGCGTTGTTGATGAGAATATCGATCCGTCCCATGTCCCGGCGCGCCTCTTCCACCAGGGACTCCACCCGCTTTCTGTCCGAAACGTCGGCCTGACAGGCGAAAACGCGGCCGTCTGAGACGGTTGCCAGCTCTTTTCGCGCGTCATTCAGCGCCGATTCATTTATATCCCATATGGTGACATCGCAACCTTCCGCCAGAAGCCGCCGGGCGGTGGCCAGCCCGATCCCCATGGCGCCGCCGGTGACGATCGCCTTTTTACCTTGCAGTTGTACCATTTCCCCTCCTCCCCATTATTTCCGGCTGCCGGGCAATC
Source organism: uncultured Desulfobacterales bacterium (assembly GCA_964432245.1). GTDB lineage: Bacteria > Desulfobacterota > Desulfobacteria > Desulfobacterales > Desulfosudaceae > JBFMDX01. The sequence goes on along the minus strand of CAYSMV010000192.1, from coordinate 3,494 downwards.
CCGTTATTCCAGATTCTGCACCTGTTCACGCAGCTTCTCCAGCTCAATCTTAGCCGCGACAATTTTTTCAGACACTTCGGGGTTCCCGGTCTTTGAACCCATGGTATTAAACTCCCGGTTAAACTCCTGGAGCAGGAAATTCATCTTCTGGCCGGAAGGCCCGGCATCATCCATGGCTTTGCGAAACTGTTTGATATGGCTTTCGGCCCTGACAATTTCTTCCGAGATATCGGCTTTATCCACATAAAAGGCGGCCTCCTGCGCGATTCTCGTTTCATCGATTTCAACCATCCCGCCGGTCAGCAGTCGTATCCGCTCTTTTATCCGTTCATAACATTCCGACGTCAGACCGGCTGCCTGATTCCGGATAAACCTCACGATATTCTCGATAACGTCGATACGTGCCGCCAAATCAACCGCAATAAAAGAGCCCTCTTTCTGGCGCATCTCATTCAAAGCCAGAATCGTCATTTCCATGGTTTCTCGGATACGGTTCCATTCAAACTCTCCGGGCGCATCCGGTTCCAGAACAGTAATAACCCCTTCTGCCCCGGCTACCAAATCAAGAGGGATTTCACCCTCGACGCGCAGCGTTTCTTTTAATTGTTTCAAGGCGTTATAATACCCGATGGCCCTGGCCGCATCAACGCCGTAAATAACGGAAGAATTAGCGCGTTCATCCTTGACGCACAGCGTTATCTCGACCCTGCCCCGGTAAATATGCCGCGCAATCAGTTTTTTGATGTCGTTTTCATAGCATCGATAGATGGCCGGCATCCGAAAAATCACATCCAGATACCGGCTGTTATAAGAACGCATCTCGATGCCGACAATAAACCCGTTTTCTTCCGTCCGTTTCTCCGCAAAAGCGGTCATGCTTATTATCATGATATAATCCGGTTATTTATGTTATTAAACTTAATTTTTTAAATCAATAACATACCGCATCCTGACCTGAGACAAAAACGCCTTCATAATTGAATCGGCGTAATCAGGATAAGTCCAGGGAAGCGTTTGAAACGCTTTGTCATAATATAACAACGTCAGATCGGCATAAATACCATTACCGATATAGATCCGATGCGCGAAATTTTTGCCCGTAGCCAGCACAAACCGCTCCCGGAGCATATATCCGGGATCGATATTGATTTGCCTCCTGCCGTCGCGGCTGTATTTTGACTCAATATCATTGGTGATACGTTTGATGCCGGCCAGTTCTTCCTGGCCGATAAGATTTTTAAAACTGAGCATCCGCCGGAACAACGGCGATCCGAACTCTGCCGCGTAATAGGTCGTATAATTAAAATCAAACCACCGGCTGACCAGATCAATCTGCCCGAAACGGTCCATCAAATCGGAAGCGACAGACTCCAACAAATCCCGGCGACCGGTGAAGACGCCGACAATCAATTTGGCCGGATCAGGCAGACCGGGACTACTCATGCCTGATCATCCAGAGGCACGGCTTCTTCAATCAGCATAATAGGGATATCATCCCGGATTTCATACTTTAATCTACACGCATCGCAGATCAACCAGTTGCCGGTATCATCCAGTCTTATGTCGCTCTTGCATTTTGGACAGGCAAGAATATCAAGAAGTTCCTGTTTGATAGCCATAATCACCTCTCCTTATATAGTTTCCATCCATAAATGGCCTTTTCCCGCATTCTCGGCGCCAAACCGCAGGAATTTTTGTGCAGGGCATGAAGAGTATTTATATCAAACCAGTAAGAGGCATGCAAAAAAAATAAACCATTGATTAAAAAATTCATGATATATCGATAAATTTTTTCTTGCAATAAAGGTTGTCCCCCATTATGGTGGCGAATATTATATAAAACATAATCTTATGCCGGTTTTATGATAAGGAACAAATCATGGGAAAAACCTTTCATAAAGGCAACAGAGAAGCACAACTGCTGTCAAGAATCGAGTCTTCAAAGAGCTATGAACGGCGATCAACCATATCCAAGGTCAGAGACGCCTCAGACCAATTGGCTAACAGCATCACCTCTAAACTCGTTGAAAGCGGCTTGGTGGAAACATCCAGCCAGAACAGCCTGGAAGAGCTGATCCACGGTTGCCTGGAAGAGCTCACCCGTTCCGATGACTTTGATATTGATTTCTGTGTCGCGCCGTTTCGGGACATTACCGTTAATCCCAATATTGTCGCGCTGTATGTCACGGCCTTTGTGATTGAAAAAGTCATCAATCACAAGGATACCGTTGATGTTTACGGTTCTGATGAAGATATTTATACCTGCATCAGTAAGCAGGTAAAAAAACATATCCCGTAAAAAAATCATGCGACCGACCTTTCAGCCGTTTCTCGTGAACGACACGTTTCACGATCCCTGCCTGTATATTAATCTTATTTTTGATAACCGTGCAATAGCCTTTGATCTGGGTGATATCCATGCCCTTTCCCCCAGAAAAACGCTGAAGATAAGCCACGGTTTTATCACCCATACCCATATTGATCATTTCGCGGGCTTCGACAGGCTGCTCCGGCTTGTTCTGGGGCGCGACAAGCGCATCCATCTGTTCGGACCGGAAAACTTTCTCGAAAATATTAAAGGAAAACTGGCCGGATACACCTGGAACCTGGCGACAAACTACGCTGAAAGCCTGACGATTCTCGCGACCGAAGTAACATCCGGGGGCATGCGGACGCAAACATACCAGTGCCGTGAACGTTTTTACGCCGCCGGCCCGGTAAACGAGCAGCCATATACCGGCCGGCTCTTATCGGAACCGGGCTTTTCGGTATCTTCCGTGATCCTGGACCACGATATTCCCTGCCTGGGATTCCGCCTGGATGAAAAATTTCACATTAACATAAAAAAAACAGTTTTAAACGCTCTCGGCCTTGAACCGGGACCATGGCTGAATTCATTCAAGCAGGCGTTGTTTACCGGTCCCAACGAAAATGCCGAGATTATCGTTCCACAGGCGGGAACGAGCCGTTGTTACAAAATCAGAGAACTGGCTGAAACAATCGCCCTCATAACGCCGGGACAGACCATCACCTATATCACGGACGTCGTTTTCAGCGAATCAAACACAAAAAAAATAATTGAATTCGCCCGCAATTCAGACCACCTGTTCATTGAATCCCACTTTCTGGACAAAGATAAAAAAACGGCTCTGGCAAAACGTCACCTGACCGCCCGGCAGGCAGGCCGGATCGCCGGACTGGCCAACGCCCGGCGACTGACCACGTTTCACTATTCACCCCGGTATTCAGACAGAAAAGACGAAATAGAAATTGAGGCCAACAAAGCTTATGAGGAGTTCAGAGCGTCTTGAAAATCAGGTTTTAGGGCTTTAAAGTTTTAGTAAGATAGGGGCAAGCGTTGTGGGGGTGAAAGACACGGGATAAAAAATTAAAATGGATATCAATCCCATAACGCCATAAAAACCTGATACCTGAAAAATAATTGATGAACTTAACTGATTACATAAAAGCGGAGCACGTTGTTTTTCTTGACG
>CAYSMV010000191.1:0-3814 GCA_964432245.1 uncultured Desulfobacterales bacterium | reverse complement strand
CGATGCATTTTTTCCAGTGCTGATAGGTCAGGCGGTCGACTTCCCCCCAGATGGAAATGCCGGCGATGTTCATGACGATATCCATGGCGCCGTATTTTTGGTGGATAGTATCGGCGAATAGCCGGACCGCTTCGTGGTCGGCGATATTGAATGCCTGATAAAAGGGTACGGTGCCGCCGCTGCCGGTGATTTCAGCGGCGGTCTTTTCCAGGGCGGACTGGTTGATGTCGGTCAGAAAGAGCCTTGCCCCGAGACGCCCGCAGGCAATAGCCGTGGAGCGGCCGATGCCGCTGGCGGCCCCGGTGATCAGACAGTTTTTCCCGTTAAACACATCTTGCATGACAGCCTCCGCGATTTAAGGTTAAACCCCATTCTTTTTTCTGAAAATCAGCCAGGCGGTGGAAGGCTTTTATTTTTTCCGTATAGTCAATTTTGCTTTTATCCAGTGCTTTATGAAGAATATCAATCGACATAAAGAGCCATGTCGGCGCTTTGCCGCCGTGAAGAGGGAGGTGGGCGATGCCGGTGCGCATAGATTTTGCCTTTAAATGTTTTTGGACAAATCGGATATTAAAAGGTGGAATAAGGTTACCTTTTTCCAGCGATTTCAACAAGCCTTAAAAAACAAGATGGATTTTGGCTGAAGATAGGCGGTGCGAACGGAAAAATTTTTCCCCGCGCGGGCGCGTTAAAGAAAAAAGGGCTAACCGGCGAAGCGGCTAACCCCTTAATCTGAAACCTTTTTTGTGGTGCCGAGGGACAGAATTGAACTGCCGACACAGGGATTTTCAGTCCCCTGCTCTACCGACTGAGCTACCTCGGCTCAGGTAAATACAGGTGTTAATTATGTGAACAGACATATTTTGTCAAGGGAATTTATGTGGGCATTAATTATTTTTGCCCATGTCGCCGAAAAGCGTTTGCACAATGGCGCAGGCCGCGATAGCGGCGGTGTCCGCCTTCAGGATACGGGGACCAAGTCCGGCGGGAATAAAATCATGTTGCCGGGCCAGTTCTATTTCCCGGGGGGTAAAACCACCTTCAGGTCCCAGCAGAAGAAAGATGGCCGCGCCGGGCCGATGCGTCCGTGATTTGATAAGATCGAGCGTTTCCCCGTCTCTGTCACTGAAAATGATGTTAATATCATGTCGCCGGCCAAGCGCGAGGGCTTCCTTAAGATTGACCGCCGGATAAATTTTTGGAATCAGCCCTCTCTGGCATTGTTTGACGGATTCCCTGACGATAGTCTGCCACCGTTCTACTTTTGACCGTTCGTGTTTTTTGTCGATTTTTGAAATCGACCGTTCCGTGTTGATCGGCATCCAGCCGTCCATGCCCAGTTCAGTCAGTTGTCTGAGGGTGGCGTCGGTTTTTTTGTTTTTTAACAGCGCCTGTGCGACAGTTACGCGAATGGGCGGCTCAGCCGGGCAAAAAAAACTGTCGATAATTTCAACTGTTACCGCTTTGTTTGCTATGCTTTTGAGGCGGGCCTTAAATTCATGCCCTTGGCCGTCAAAAAGCCATATCTCTTCATCCTCTTTCATCCGCAGAACGTTGCTGATGTGGTTGGCGTCGGGATTTTTGATGGTATGGAGTGTTCCCTGCCGGGCTGGCTGGTCGATATGAAAACGCCTCATGAAATTGCCTGGATTAAAAAATTCGAAATTTGCAAAGTCCTGATCTCCAACTTTTTAGTTTGTCATCCAATTTTGATGAATTCGTAAAAAGTTTTCACACATTTGACTTTTACGAGTTTATCAATCATGTCTGGCGACGAATGATCATAATTTATTTACCATTTGTTGCTCCAAAAAGCAAAACAGAGACAACCGGGAAGTTCGTTAAAAAGCTAAATATCTTGACATATTTCGTTATGACTGATATCAACAAAAAAACACTAAAAATGTCTTTGTTCCGGTGGGAGTAGGGGCCGAGATCTATTTCAATTGTCTGTTAGGATATGGATTTAGGATTTGACTGGGATGTAAGGGAATAATAGTGCAGGAGATTGTCTATCACAACGCCGCCTTGAGGGGGAAACATGGCAGACAAAAAGAAGTCGCCCGAAAAAAATCAGAAGCCTGAATCTGAAGAGGACCTGGATTCACTTGAGGCGACTGACGAGGATTTGGAACTTCTCGAGATGACGGAGCGGACGCTCGTTGTTCCGACAGCTGAAGATGAAGAAACAATTTCTATCAGTGATATCGTTAGCGAAGAAGACGAGGATGATGATGAAATAGATGCCACTGATTTGTCCGAGGCTGCTGGTGCTGATGATGCTCTTGATTCAAACGTACCTGCTTCGGAGACTTCAGCCGAGGCTGAGGAGGATCTTCTTGAGTTAAGCGACAAGTCAGAAGAAGAGGCGGTTGTTGAACTGACGGAAGTTGCCGAAGATGAAAGTGATGTGCTGGAGTTGACGGAAGCGGCGGCGGAAGACGTGCTGGAATTAACCGAAGCGGCCGACGGCGACGAAGATGTGCTGGAGTTGACGGATGTTGCCGAAGACGAAAGTGACGTGCTGGAGTTGACGGAAGAAGAGGACGAAGGAGAATTTTTCGATTTGCGGGAAATCACCATCGAAGCGGAAGATGAAGGCTCGCTGGAGTTGGTTGATGATATAGGTAAAAAGGAAGAAACGCTGGAGTTGTCGGAAGAAGATGAAGACCTGCTGGATATGACCGAAGATGTTGAGTATCTTGATGAAGACGAACTGGTTGATATGCCTGATTCGATGTCTGACGATGAACTTCTAAAGATGTCAGAGACATCCGAGATATCGGTTGACGATATAGGGGATCTGGCTCACAAAACCGTCATCAATGCTGATGTTGAAAGCGAAAAAACGGAAGAGACGATAACCGGCGAAGACTCCGCGGGCGGAGATCTCTTTGATTTAACCGATAAAAGGCTGTTTGACGGGGAACCAGTAGAACCGTTACCCGCTGGCGGAGAAGGAAAAAGAGATATAGGTGAAGTCGTCGAAGAAGAACTGGACCCGGTGCAGGATGATGCAATTGTCGATCAAGCACAGGTACCGGTGGAGGCTGATGAAGAAGAGACTCGGATAAAGGCTCCGGCTGATGAGGAATTGCTTGAGTTGTCGGATACCATTGAAATTGAGGATATTTTAGGCAGCGATCGGGAGGGCGATATTCCGCGTAAAGAGAAAAAAACGGCGCCTGTCAGCGTGTCGGAAGATAGTAAGGTAATAAACGGAGAGTTTGTTGATTCTTTAGATACGGAGCTGGAAACAGCCCTCGATATTTCCGATAGCGAATCCGAGATTAAAAAGATTTTAGACACCGGCAGGGTGTCGGCGCGTGTGCATAACCGTCAGGAGATTGATATTCCTTCAGATTTTGAATCCGAAACCATTCATGCCTGGCATGAAGGGGTACGCAAAAAGATTTACGAGGCCGGGTCTGGCCTTGTTTCTGAAGAGCAGCTGGAAAGCGCCCTGGTCCGGGTAATTAAAGAGACCTACGCGGAAAAACTTGAGAAAATGATTGAAGAAACGGTGGAAAAAACTATTCGGCAGGAGATCGATAAACTTTCAAAACTTTTATCAGGAGGCGATTGATTCCACCCGTAGTTTTTCATTGAGACCTTGCCGGATATCCATTGATTATTTTTTTCTGGTTAATATTCCGATCAATCGCGATAGATCAAGACAGATCACTTACACGTCGAATTAAGTGGAGAAGTTCTTTTTTCCAAACCATAAAAAATAAAGATGTTGAAAAACAAGAGGGATTTTTTAATAATCCCTTTTTTATTATTGCCTTTCACGAAGAATGACGCTTGTGGA
>CAYSMV010000190.1:0-3161 GCA_964432245.1 uncultured Desulfobacterales bacterium | reverse complement strand
TGAAACATAAACCGGACAATTTATGTGCTACAACACCGGACAGTTTATGTGTTCTCTACACCTCAAAATACAAAGCTGGTCAAACAATCCAATTTGGTGTATCATAATTTTATTGGAAGCGAAAAAAGCCTTTCCCTGGACGAGGCAAAAACCTGTCCGGTCCAGACGGGCTTGAAGATCAAAAAACCATAAATTGGCGTACCACTGACCGCAGCACGGGCGATATGTCTCTCATAGATTCATACGTATTAACCGATACCGGCACACGAAAACACATGGAAGACCGGTACAACCTGTACCTGAACAAGGAAATCGGGCTTATCGTCGGCGGGATTTATGACGGGCACAACGGGGCGGAAGTGGCGGAAAACGCGGCCCGGATTATCCCCCGTAAGGTGGTCATGCACGCCCGCGGGGGCGCCAACATCAGGGACGCGTTCAGAAAGGCTTTTAAAACGGCATCTTCCGAAGGCCGGCACCTGACCATCGGGAGTACGGCCCTGGCTTTTTTGATAAAAGGAGACATGCTGATTGTGGCAAATGCCGGCGACAGCCGCATGCTGCTTGTAAATAACAGAAAAACCGTTCAACTGACCACCGACCACCGCGTGACCAACAAAGATGAATTCAACCGTTTAAAAGCTTCCGGCGCGGTTATCAAAGACAACCGCGTCTTTTACAATGGATTCGGATTGAATATTTCCCGCGCCCTGGGCGACCTGGCGATGAAAAAAGTCGGCATCACGGAAGAGCCGGATGTCGGGGTCTTCAAGCTGCCCCGGCAATACATCCTGGTTGCCGCCACCGACGGTCTCTGGTGTTACCTGAAAAATCAGCAGGTGCGTGAAATCGTGAACTTCGGGCTTTCCGCCGAGCAGATATGCCAGGAACTGATAAAAACCGTCAAAGAGACCTCCATCAGATACAAATATCTGGACAATACCACGCTCATCATTCTGAAAAAAACCGGCGGCAGGGATTAGCCTCGCGTCAGAAGGGCCGCTGCCGGCCCATGGCGTCGGTCGCTAAAAAAGAAAAATCTTATCGGCTTTCAGCCCAAGGGCATCCATAATGTCTTCCCGGCTCATCTCTCCCCGGAGTATTTCTGCGAGCTTCCCGACTTGCGGGGTATCTTGCGGGGTACCGGCAACAATCGCTTCTTCCGGTTCCACGTTCGGCCTCGAAAAAATCACCGTAAACCAGTGCTCGGACACCTCCATGCGCGGCTCATCCACCCCGTACTCCCGGCACAAATGACGAATGCGTTTGATGCCCGAGCCGATATGCTCCACCGCCTCCATGCGGTAAAGCATACCGAACAACAGGGGGTTGCGCGGGAAGCAAGATTTTTTACATGTGCGGAGGGATGCCTGCTGTCTGACGCCCTTCCCGACCTTCTGCTTACCGAGGATTTTCTTTGATCATCATCCATGATGTTCGCCTTTCGTCCTTGAAAGTTTTTTCCCCAGACAGAGCAAATACGCACCTGGTAAAATAAAACCGCACCATGGACGATTTTTACCCAATAGGTTGCTCCCTCAGGGACATCCCACGATTCCCTTTCCTTAAGGGATTCAGCAACACCTTTGTATCCAGTCCAAGCCTCGCCGCAATTTCCACCGCCGACAAGGGGGCGTCGGCAAGCGCGTTCAGGATAGCGGCCGACTATGCCCCTTGCTTGCTCGTGACAATCGGTTTAACTCCCGCTATATTAATTTTATACGGTTTCCGAAGCGTGCAGTTTCTCGGCCAGCCACATCTTGATAATCGCCTGCCGGGGGACGCCAAGTCGTTTGGCTTCTTTGTCCAGGGACTGGATCATCCAAAGAGGGAAATCAACATTGACTCTTTTCTGCTCCTGGTTGGGGCGTCTGGCCCTGGAAGGATCGAGATGCTTAACGAGGTTTTCTCCATCATCAAATTTTTTGTCTAAATCTTTAGCTTTCATAGAGCGCCACATCCTCTTCTCTGGGACGGCGTACCGAAATGATTCTTATGGTTTCATCACGATAGGTGATGATTGCCGACCAGTATTTTTCGTCAATTTTACCGATAACCATAAATCTTGGTTCGTCACTCGTTCTGGCGGGAACTTCCAATAAGTCCGGATCACGCCAGAGCGCCCGGGCATCAATAAAATCAATGCCATGCTTGTTTTTATTCGTTTTTGATTTTTCCGGGTCAAATTCAAAATCCATAGTATATCTTATATACCAAGACGGTATAATTTGTCAACCAAATGTTGGTTTTCTGGATCCCGGCTCGCGTTCCGCTTCGCTCCTCTTGGCCGGGATGACGAAAGGGATGATTCTGATCCCGGTTCGAAGACCGTAGGATGGCGATGGGATCGTCCGTTATTGCCTTGACATCGGCCGGCCATCCTCGTAGAATTTATTTTCTAATTTTATCAAGAATATAGAATAATCTCGCAGGGATATATTTAAAAAGGATTAGGCCATGTTGCAGAACTTGAAACAGTTCATCAGCGCTCTGGAAGCAAGGGGCGAGCTTTTGCGCGTTCGCGTTGAAGTGGACCCGAAGCTTGAGATCACCGAGATCGCCGACCGCATGTCCAAGGCGCGCGGCCCGGCCCTGCTGTTTGAAAAGGTCAAAGGCTCGGCATATCCGGTGCTGATCAACGCCTTTGGCGGCGTCGGCCGCATGGAGATGGTCTTTGACAACCGCCCCTTTGACCAGGTGGCGGCAAAGATCGAAACCCTGCTCAAGACCAGGCCGCCGGAGGGCATCGGCGCCAAGATCAAGACACTGTTCACGTTAAAGGAAGTGGCCGACCTGTTTCCCAAAAAGGTCAAATCCGGCCCCTGCCAGGAAGTTGTGCATGGCCCGGACAGCGGCCTGCTGGACCTGCTGCCGATCCTGACCTGCTGGCCGGGAGACGGCGGGCCGTTTGTGACGTTGCCGGTCGTCATCACTAAAGACCCGGACACCGGCATCCAGAACTCAGGCATGTACCGCCTGCACAAGTACGACAGGGCCGCCACCGGCATGCACTGGCAATATAACAAGGACGGGGCCCGGCATTATGACAAATGCCGGAACACCGGCCGGCGCCTGGACGTGGCCGTGGCCCTGGGCGGGTCGCCGGCCGTGACCTGGGCCGCCACCGCGCCGCTGCCGCCGGACGTGGACGAGATGATGCT
>CAYSMV010000189.1:0-1745 GCA_964432245.1 uncultured Desulfobacterales bacterium | reverse complement strand
TGAAAAAGCGGCTGGAGCGGACCGCGCGTTCCGCCTGGCAAGCCCTGGGGCTTCGCGACTGGTGCCGCATCGACCTGCGCTGCGACAAAAAAGGCCGCCCTTATGTCATCGATGTCAACTCCCCGCCGGGCATGATTCCGCCCGAACGATCCACCACCTCCTATTTTCCCATGTCGGCCCGGGCCGCCGGCCTCGACTACCAGGCCCTGCTGAAAAAAATCATCCGCACCGCCGCGGCCCGCTATCCGGACATGCAGCGGAAATTCGGCTCCCGGCATTTTCATTGACATTTCAATAAAATAAGCGGTAGGTTAAAATGAAAATTTTGCCGCCATCGAATTCAAGCGGGATTCGATGCTCCTGGCAGCGGGAAAAAACCGGGAGAAGCAATGCCTGCCAGCCCATCACCGATACTCAGCCTGAAACAGCCGTCCGACAGATCACCCGGCAGCGCACCCATGAAAGGAGAGCTTCCGGATGCCGTTGACCAGACGGAGGAAGGCGACTTTCTGCTGTGCGCCAACTGCCTGAGCCTGATAACGCCCCGGCAGGCCGCCATAACCGTCAATGGCGGCCATCGGCACACCTTCGCCAATCCCAGCGGCCTGGTGTTTACCATCGGCTGTTTCAAATGGGCCCCCGGGTGCGCCGCTGTGGGAGAAGCGACCGGTGATTTTTCGTGGTTCGCGGGTTATCGATGGCGCGTGGTCATGTGCGCGGCCTGTCAGTCTCATCTGGGGTGGCGGTTTGAATCGGACGGCTCCACGTTTTACGGGCTGATATTAAGCAATCTGGTAGGCGCGGATTTCCCCTCCGGAAACGCCTGATCTAAAAAAGGGGGCATTATTCCGACGGGGGCTTGCTTAACAATTCCGCCAGGTGCTGGCTGGCAAAATCGATGGTCGGATCAATCGCCAGCGCCTGCTGATAATAATACACCGCCTGGCTTATATCGCCCATATGCCGGTAATTCACGGCCATGTTGGCGTAATCGATAGCCGATGAGGGATCGATCCTGAGAATGGCGGCGAAACGCTCGATGGCCTTTTCATGCTCGCCCAGCTTGAAGTGGCAGAATCCCGCCAGGTTCAGAACGTCCTGACGTTCATCGTCATGCGCCAGCCCCTTTTCAAGAGCCTCCAGCGCCTCCCTGTATTGCCCGCGCTCTTTCAACGCCTGGCCGAGATAGGAATAGATGCTGGGAATATCCTGGGCCGCGGGACTCAGGTCAAGGGCCCGGCGCAGGCAGGCCAGCGACGAATCGATATCGCCCGATGCAAGATGGCACAGGCCGAGATAAAAGCTGAGATAGTAGGTTTCCCCCATGAGGGTTCGCATTTTCAGCAGCCGGGGAATTGCCTCCGGAGCCGGGAAATTCTCGGCCACCAGCTTGGCCGAAAACATTCCCGCGCTGGCGTTTTCCGCTCTCTGAAAAAAGCAGGCGCCGGGGATGATCACGTAAAACGCCGGCAATCGCAGCAGCGGATCGGTCAGGTCGATGATATAAACCTCCAGGCCGCGGGCGGCCAGAACGGACAAACAGTTTTCTATTTCGATTCTGATCTTGGCGTCGGAGATATCCGGCAGTTCATTGACGCCGGCCGCGGCCGGAACATCCGTTATAAAAGCGGCCTCTTCCAGCCGCTTGATCTTCGGCAGCCCGCTGGCGGCGTAGCAGACGCCGGAGTCAAAGTCCCCGGCCAGCTGGGCCGTCTCCGTCAGCGCCCGGCTCATGGCCTTCTGCG
>CAYSMV010000188.1:0-12887 GCA_964432245.1 uncultured Desulfobacterales bacterium | reverse complement strand
TGCCCTGGAAAATGTTAAAATATAGCAAGGAGACCAGTTTAAAAAACTGGGCAGGAGAATTATTTTCCATTTGACAACTGTCAATCATATCAGGGTTTGATCAAGAACCAATAATAAAAACAGGAGGTACCCAGATGGTAAAACAGCGAAATAATGACAGCAATAAAAAGCCCGTAAGGAAAGGATTTAAGAAAAATCGGGCCAGGTCCAGAAAAATAAATGCTTCGACTGGATTTGGCACCTGCACTGAACAATTAAGCCCATTCGGCGGGCTGTTAGGGCTGATCAAATTTTTGGATTTGGTCGATTTTGCGAAAATTTTTGACTCATCCTATATCGCGCCTCGTCGCGATCCCAAGCTGGGTCATTATTCAATGGTGGTGGGTATCCTGATGCTACTGTTTATAGAGTTCAACCGCATCTGTCATTTTGTATATATTCAACTGGATGCCATGCTTTGCGGATTTTTCAAGTTGGAAAAACTGCCTGTGGTCAGCACATTCTGGCGGTATATTGACAGCATGGGGATCAACCAGGGCAAGTCTTTTTTGACGGTCATGAGCGTTCTGCGGGAACGGGCCTGGAAGCAACTTGATCTGTATTATGGCCAGATAAACATCAGTATCGATACCACCGTGGAGACGCTATACGGTCGTCTGCAAGGCGGTCGCAAAGGGCATAACACCAAAAACCGGGGCAAAAAATGGTATCGGCCGGTACTGGCTTTTATTGATCAGACCCGGGAGTATATCGCCGGCAAATTGCGCGCTGGAGAGACCATCTCCGGTCAAGAGACAGCCGATTTTATTCGCGAGATCAAGAGCCAGCTCCCTGGTTGCGTACAAGACGTGCTGCTTCGGGCCGATGGCGAGTTTTGCAGCTGGGATGCCGTCGTCGCCGCTAAAACTTGTGGTTTTCGGTTTATCTTTGCCAATAAAGCATGCACGCCTTTTTTGATCCACGCACATGGTACCGTCCTTATCAAAGGAGTGATATCGAATATAACGACTGTTTTTACCAGCCCATGGGCTGGCAGGAGCCCTGCCGGTTTGTCGTCATGCGTATACCCAAAGAACAAAAAACGGACAAACCGATCCAACAGGAACTGTTAGAAGAGGATCGTTACACGTACTGGATATTTTGTACCGATAAGGCCGGACCGGTCCATAAAGTCATCGCCGAATATGACAAGCGGGCGGACGTGGAAAATTTGGTCGGTGAAGCCAAGCGCGAAGGCCGGGAGGCCATACCTACGGGCAAATTCAAAAGCAACTACGCATTTTTTCAACTGGTCATGCTGGCCTATAATATCTGGCGTTACATGAAGTTGCTGGCCGTTCACAGTGAGAAGGCCACAAAAAGCACGGGTAACGCGACGTCCGGATTAAAGGAGATCAGCGCCAACACTCTCCGGATCGCCCGGCTGAAGATGCTTTTGATTGCCGCTAAAGTGGTGCTGGGCCAGAACCGGACCAAGGTGAAATATTCGATCCGTGATGCCAGAGCCCCGTTGATGATTCACTTTCTCAATTTTTTGGATGAGGCCCGGAACAAACCAAAAGCATGGATGGAAGATGGCGGTTGGCCGCAAAATTTTGCTATTGCGTAAAACGAGCAAAAAAATTTTTGCGCGATATGTATTGTAAAAATATAAAGTTATTCAGATCATTGATCAGCCGGATGCTTGATGGACAAGGCGTTGGAGTGAGCGAAATGTGAACCGGGATGTGAGATTTACTACAGCCAATTATTTTTTAACCGGCCGAAAAGCTGTTTGCGGGAAGTTACGTGCAAAATTCAGGTATAAATTTTGTCCAGTTTTGCAGAAACGGACGGTCTCCGGACAGGAGGCTGATGCCGATCAGGTCGGGCTGAAAAGCGGCCAGTTTTTCGGATAATGTATGGCTCTATTTCTTTTCCAGACGCAGGTCGATCAGGTCAATCCTGATTTTTCCCTTTAAATGGGCTTTGAGAAAAGCGGACAGATACATGATTCCCAGCGGCACTTCGATGACCTGCATGCCTTGGGCTGCTTTAAAAAAAAGTATATTAAAGTGGTTATTCATTTTTTTGTGGTACCGTGATATAAGAATACAAAATTTTCGACATGATACATATGATATAATCAAGATACAAGAAAGGCAAACACGGGTTATGGTAACAACTGATGATTCCTCAAATTGAACCCTGGATAGACGATGAAGAATTAAAAGAAGTCGCTGAGGTCGTCCGTTCAACTTGGTTGACGGAATCGGATAAGACCGCGGCTTTTGAATCGCTGTTTCGGGAAACTACCGGCACCCCGTTCGCCAGGGCAGTCTGTAACGGGACCATGTCGCTTTTTATGGCGATGAAGATACTCGGCATCGGACCGGGGGATGAAGTTATTTTTCCCAACCTGACCTTTATCGCAACCAGCAACGCCATCCTCCTGGCTGGCGGGACGCCGGTGCCGGTCGATGTTAATAAAGACACTTTCACCATCTTTCCGGACAGTATTAAAACAAAAATCACCGCCAGAACAAAGGCCGTCATTCCGGTTCACCTTTACGGTCAATCAGCGGATATGGAGGCGGTGATGGAGATCGCCCGGGCGAACCGGCTGTATGTCATCGAAGACGCCGCCCAGGGGGTGGGCGTGAAGTTTAAAGGGAAGCACGTGGGGACGTTTGGTGATTTCGGCTGTTTTTCTTTTTACGGCAATAAAACCATCACCACCGGCGAGGGCGGGATGATCGTCACCGGAAACGGCGAATACGATCAAAAGATATACGCCTTTAAAAACCACGGCCGCGGGAAAAGAGGGACGTTCGTGCATGACGAAATCGGCTATAATTTCAGTTTTAATGAACTGGCGGCTGCCGTCGGACTTTCCCAGCTAAGAAAACTGGATCGGATAATCGAAAGAAAGAAAGCCATAAGAAAGGCATACGAGGCCCAGCTGTCCGGAATAAAAAATGTTCAGTTTCCGACCGTGGACGCGAGATGCCTACCGGTGTACTGGTTTACCAACATTTTGGTCGATGATCCCGGCGCGCTCCAGGATTTTCTTCAACGCAAAGGAATCGGTTCCCGGCGGTTTTTCTATCCGGTCAACAGGCAGCCCTGCTACGCCATTGACGGTTACTACCCCAACAGTGACTATGCCTACGCCCACGGGCTTTCCTTGCCGTCCGGTGCCATACTTGATCTGCAAACGGTTCAAGGCATATGCCGGGAAATCAAGGCGTTTTATGGCGCCTAAAAGCGTTTTTGATCTCCTGGGAATGGACAAATTTTCCGGCAAATATCAACGGCAGGTAAAACACGACGGAAGGCCTGAATCGCAGCCATTTGATCAGAATAAAGACCGTGAACAGGAAAGCCAGCGGTATCATGCTGATACAGGCCGTAAAATATGATCGGGGGATCAGGAAGGCATAGTCCATGTTTTTCCCCCCGCGGATCTGGACCGCGTATTTGCCCATGCTTTTCTGATGTTCAAAAAAACCGGGGCAGGTATCCCGGTCAAAATGATAAGCGAGGATGTCGGGCTTGAAATAAATTTTTTCCCCGATTTTCCGGGCGCGAAAGCAGAATTCGGTATCTTCTCCCCCCATGGTCAGGCTTTCATCAAAAAGCCCGATCCGGTCCAACGCCTTTTGTTTTATGGACATATTGTTGGTGGCCACATGCAGACGATGGACATATCCATTGCCGCTGTGAGGAATGGAGGCATACCAGGTGCAGAAATCGTCCGCTTTTCCGAAAATCGTCCGGTGAATCCCGACAATTCCACCGCCAATAATGGCCGCGTCAATCGTCCGGTGCGCTTTGACGTGTTGGCCGATCCAGTCCTTATCGACATAAGCGTCTGAATCCAGCAGCAGGATCAGTTCGCCGCCGGCTTTTTTTAGGCCGATATTTCGGCTATACGAGACTTTTCGGTTGGACTCGTTAATGAAAAAATGCAGCCGTCGGTCTGTTATTTTGCCGATAACGGCGGGCGTGCTGTCGGTTGAGCAATCATCAACCACGAGTAGTTCAAAATTGCTATAATCATTGGATAGTATGGAAGAAAGACATTTCCCGACGGTTTTCTCGGAGTTGTAGGTCGTTACAATAACACTGACTTTCATTTTTAAATACCCAGCAGGAGCCTTGGATACTGAAAAAAATTCAGAAAATAATTATCCATCAGGTTGCAGTTATGATAGCAGAAACAATCACCGTGCTTTATCAGTTTGATCTGACGGACGGCTTTTTTTCCCCTCACCAGCCGGTCCAGAGGCTGTTTCAATATGTTACCGAAGGGCGCGAGCATTTCGCAGAAAGCGACATCGCCGTTGGGATAGATGACCAGGTGATCCCGGAAGGCACGGCAGCGGGGGTGTTGCCGGCCCGTTACCATGACCCTTAGAGACGACCGGTAAATCTGTTTATGATAGTTGCGCAGAACGTATTTTCCCAGCCCCGATAAGCCGTAGGAATAAGTGCGCCAAATGGTCAGGACGTCTTTCTGGATTTCCTTGAGCGCCTGGACTGGGGGGCAGGCCATTTCCGGAGATCGGGGGATGCCCCGGAGAAATGAAATGGAATGAAAGTCCGGTTTCAACTTCCTGACGTATTTCATGAAGGGAATAATTTCCCGGTAGTTGGCGTTGCTTAGAACCGTATTGATGGTTAGGTACAGCATAGGTATTGCTTTTAAAAGCGTAAATGTCCTTAAGGCATTCTTATAGCTTCCGGTTCCCCTGATATAATCATTGGTATTTTCGAAACCATCCAGTGAGACCGAGAGGGTCAGCGGCGCCTTGATCGCTTTTAATATCGTGTGGGTCGTATCGGCAATGTACTCCGGATTGAAGCCGTTGGTCGGGATGGCCAGATACCGGGTATTTAAAACGGCGCAGATATCGGCCAAGTCCTTTCGCAAAAAGGGCTCGCCGCCGCCGATATCGACAAAGATCAGATCAGGCAGGTACCGTGAAATCGTGCGGATATCATTCAGGGACAGTTCTTCAAAAGGCGGCGTGGCGTTGGTTTTTATGAAACAGGTCCGGCAGTGTTGATTGCACCTATCGGTCACATGCAACACCAAGTGAGACGGTCCCTTAAAGGTCAACTGGTTTTTGATCAAATGGGTTTTCAATTTATCGCCGTGCCCGTAATCTTGGTGTCAAAACAGTTGCCCGCCATTTTTACAACCCGCGACTGTAGCGGATGTACTTAAGCCGGCCGACACGGAATCGGCCGACGGGGACATAGCCGCCTTTTTTGTACATGCCGTGCAGCCTGAGCGTCTCCGGGTCACCGGCGTCGTCGACCACGACGCACTGGATCCGCTTTGCCCCGGATTTTCTCAAATCATCGAACAATTTGCGTAGCAGGACAATTCCGTAACCACGGGCCTGATACTCTTTTAAAACCGCACCCGCCAGGGATTCCGCGCACTTGCTCTTATTCCGGTTCATCAAGACCCGCTGCATGAATCTCGGGAGAAAGGACGGACGGGCGATAATCTGCATGAGCAGGATCAGGTCCGTTTTTAAAAAAAAATGGGCATACAGTTGTTTGAAAAAGGCAGAGGCGTCGGTACAGCCCGCAATGTAACCAACTACCCGCCGGTTTTTTTTAATTACGAACCCCCGGGCATGTTCGCTGATGACGACCTGCCGGTAGAACCGGGTCAGGAGATCCCTTCCCAACTCCGTAAAAACGCCTCCGGGTATCTCCTGTTCGTGGATCGCCACCACCGCATCGATATCTGCCGGGGTCATGGACTCGATAGAATCCAGTGTGCTTTTTAAAAACCCCCGGCTCGCCGGTCTGTCCAGCAATAAGAGGCCGGAAGGGGCGGAGTGGTTTCTGATTAGCGGTAACGTCATTTGTCCCGAATTATAAGGTTGTACCGGTTGCAACAAGGGGGGCCTAAATTCAATTGCCCGGAAATTATAAAAACCGGAATCCAGTTAATGCCCGCCAGCAAATTATTGACAGAATTCGGGCATGGAACAGTAGGCCGACCCAGGAACGGCCGTAGGATTTCGGGCGGCCATATCGCCGGGGTTGATAGTGCACCGGAACCTCCGCGATTTTAAGATTATGCTTTACGGCACCCAAAATCAGCAGAAAATCACCAAAAGGGTCAAGACTGTCGAATTGGCTGGGGTTATTAATGATTTCCTGGTAGCGATTTTTGGGGATGGCCTTGAATCCGCAAAGGGTGTCCGTGAAACGCTGCCCGGTAACCCACGACATGATCCGGCTGAAAAAGCGGTTGCCCAAGTTGTTCACCAACGGCATGGCCCCGGCGGCCATTGGATAGACAAAACGGCTGCCGTTGATATATTCGCCATGGCCGCTGGCATATGCCTCCCAGAGATGACGGGCTTCTTCGGGAGGTGTGGTCAAGTCGGCTTCGAGCCAGATCAGAAAATCACCTTCAGCCCTGTCAAATCCCGTCCGGAAGGCATCTCCCTGGCCGATGCCGGGCTGATGGTACAACTTGATGTCCTTTTCCGGATAGTTGCGGATTATCTCACTGATTTTTCCGACCGTACCATCCCTGGAATGCCCTTCCACAAATACGATTTCGGTCTTGCGCCCCATAGGCGGAATTCTTTCCACCAACCCTTCAATATTGCCTTCTTCATCGCGGCAGGTCAGTATCACCGATACCGATTTTTCCGCTATGTCGTCCGGCGGGATGTCCGGCCGGACCACCGCCAGGTATCCCAAGCAGTATCTTTTCAGCAGCGGAAGCCTGGCCAGGAACCGGTTGATGAGAGCCGACAGGTATGGTATGGGATAGGGCAGCAGCACAAAATTTTCTTTTTTGATGATGTCATACCCTGAAATCAGGAAAAGATTGTCCAGATTCCGCCGGGATAATCGGTTCATTCGTTCCACTTCATTCCCGCCCCGGTTGTCGCTTATTGGGTTTACCAAAAAGCGCCAGCCCCGGGTGCGGGTGTTGATGATCAGCCTGGTCTCCGGACCGGCCATGGCCAGAAGCCGCACCAGAAAGGCCCGGACATCTTGAATTGATCCCAGGATGTCGTTGAGGATGATATAATCAAATCGTTGTTTTGGCAGAAAAGTCTCGAAAGCCGGTACACGGTATAACGTAATTGTTTGATCCGCGCGGTCGTTGGGATCTTCATGACCGGCGGCGATCGTTACGCCGACGCCCGTCAGGGGGCGTAGATTTCTCAGAACCTCGGCATCCCGGCAACCGAGCATCAGGATTCGACGGCCAGGGGGGATACAGAAGCGGCAGTATTTTATAAAGCTTGTCTCCAGAAACGTGCTGGCGGTATTAATTTTTTTTGCCGGTCGGGGCTGGTCCCTCAGCCAGCGCAGACGAACTATCCGGATAATCCATTGGCCAACATCCAAGGTGTTTTTTTTGGATTTTCCCGCCTGTCGGTGGCCCAAACGTATCGGTACCTCGCTGATGGCGCAGCCGGTTTGATGGAGATTGAAAAGGCTTTCCGGGAAAAAAGCGTAGCCGGTTGAACGGCATGAAGCAAAAATTTCCGGGTTGATTGCATCCAGGCGATAGAGCCGGAATGCGGAGCTCATATCGGCCGGAAAGTCCAGCAGCCAAGATGTCAACCGGTGGACCAGCCGACTTTGAAGCCTTTCCCGCCGGTTTCTGCTGTCTATGGATGCGGATAAAAACCGGGAACCGATGATGATCTCACCGGTTTCGGCTTTTTCTATCAGCCGGGGAATGTCTTCCGGCGCGTGCGTGCCGTCGGCGTCCATGGTAATCAACGTTTGATATCCCTGTTGATATGCCAAGCGGATGGCTGCCTGGTGGGCGCTGCCGATGCCCTGCCGGGCCGGCCGGTGAATGACGCTGATGCTTTTTCCGCGGCCGGATAACTGGTCCAGTAAATCTCCGGTTCCATCCGGTGAATTGTCATCAATAAACAGGATATCCGCCGCCAGGGGCAGGGCCTGAATCCGGGCAATCAGGCCGGACACGTTCCGCCGTTCATTATAGGTCGGCAGGAAGATCAATAGATCGGATTCCGGTTTCGGGTGTTTATCGCCCATTTTTTCCTAAAATCCGTACCGTCGGCAGGGGCAGAATGAATTTTCCGCCTTGTTGTAAAAAAGCGGCTTCCCGTTTTTTAAAAACGCTGATAAAAGACCACGGCAGCACCAAAAAATAATCCGGTTTTTCTTCCCTGGCCTGTTGTTCCGATATGATTTCAATATGAGTAGCCGGTGTCCGGGAGGACCACTTGTCCGGATTGCGGTCAGCCGCCTTTCTGACCAGACGGTTATCGATGTCGCAGAATTGCAAAATGGTATTGCCTTTAGTGGAAGCGCCATAAGCGTAAACGGTTTTGCCTTTTTCCCGGATATTATCCAATAAACATTTAAGATCCTGCCGAATGGCCAGCGCCGATTGATAAAAGGCTTCATAGGGAAGGTGGGTGTCAAGCCGCAGGGATGCCTCTTTTTTTCTTATCTGTTTCAGCGCCCTGAGAGTGACCTCCGGAACGGGGCCCGCGGCGGCTTTTCGGATAAACAGGCGGATGCTGCCCCCGTTGATATTGTTGAATTTCACCCTATGGATATTGAGATGATACCGGTCAAGCAGCCATTCCAGTTGACGCAGACAATAATATTCCAGATGCTCATGACAAATGGCGTCAAAAGAGTTATTTTTCAGCATAAACGGGAAATAAGCCATTTCCATAACCCAGACACCGTCATCCGCCAGCACGGCGGCGATATCCCGGACAAAGCCGCCGGGGTCGTCCAGATCATAAAACATGGCGATGGAGGCCATGATTTTGGCCTTTACGCCGGGCCGGGCTTTTTCGTAAACCGGCCTGGAAAAAAAATCGCAGACAACATCAATGCCTTTGTTTCTCGCGAATCTGATCACGTTTTCGGCCGGGTCAATACCCAGTTTATCCACCCCTTTGGTTGACAATGCCTCCAGAAACGTGCCGTCATTACAGCCGATATCGCAAACCGTATCACCTGCCCGCAGGCTGACCATCTGTTCCGCTGTTTGAGCGATATCCGTGAGGTTCCGGCGCATTATCTCATTAACCCCGGAACGATAACCATAATGCCGATACAGTACCTGTGGAGCGATGCTGTGGCCAAGCTGCACCAGCCCGCATCCGTCCGGGTCGGCGCACCGGACCAGCTCCAGAGGATAGGGCTGTTTCAACCACTCAGGCGGCTCTCCGGCCGCAAAAACCGATGCCAGGCACTGTTCACCCAGATCAAGGACCGGGGTCAGTTTATCGGATCCGCAAATCCGGCAGGTCGTGCGTTTTTGGCAGATATTGTTTTTTTCCATCAAGGATCCGGTGGTTTTTATTCTTTTTAAGGAATTTTATATTCGACAGCATACAAAACGAATCGTTTGTTGTACATAACAAATTATGAAAATAAGGGCCATCAGGCGTTGACTAAAAAGGCCGTCATGGATACCATAGCACAAAACATCTTGCTGTTGCAGGTCGGGTGGAACGCTGAAATAATTTATGGGAGAAAGACATGGGAAAAGATATGAAAACGGCTTACCGTACCATAATGGACGACCATTTCCCGCTGCGCATGGAAGTGTCTTTCGTTGACGGCAGCAAGCGGCAGACCCTTTTTTTCGAAAAGGCCTCCTGGCGCATCGACGGCGTGGAAAAAGGCCTTCGTTATGGCGAGAACCCGGGGCAGGAGGCGGCCCTGTACCGGCTGGTCAACGGCAACCTGATTCTGGGCGACACCGAGACCATTCAACCCGGTCGATACCTGGCCTCGGACGTGGAACTGCTTCAATCCGGCAAGCATCCCGGTAAAACCAATTTGACCGACGCCGATAACGCCTTAAACATATTAAGATATTTTCATGACAGGCCGACCGTTGTCATCGTCAAACACAATAACCCCTGTGGCGTGGCCAGGGCCGTCTCTCTGGAAACCGCCTATGCCAGGGCTTACATGGCCGACAGGATCGCCGCTTTCGGCGGCTGCATCGCCGTCAACCGGCCGCTGGACAAGGCCACGGCCGAATCCGTGGCCGCGCAATATGCGGAAGTGGTCGTGGCTCCGGAATATGAGGAAGGTGTCCTGAATATTCTGACGGGCAGGAAGAATCTGCGGGTTATCAGGATCAGAAGCATCGAACAGTTACAGAACTTTGTCAATAAGCGCTGGGTGGATTTCAAGAGCCTGATTGACGGCGGTATCATCGCGCAATGGTCTTTTGCTTCCAGGGTGTTATCTAAGGAAGACCTGCTGCCGGCCGAGTGTACGTACCAGGGCAAAAAATACAGTATCAAGCGCTCGCCCACGGACGAGGAATACCGGGATATGGTCTTCGGCTGGCTGGTTGAGACGGGGGTCACATCCAATTCTGTCATTTATGTCAAAGACGAGGCTACCGTCGGCATCGGCACCGGCGAACAGGACCGGGTGGGAGTAGCCGAGATCGCCCGCGACAAGGCCTATCGCAAGCTGGCCGACCGCTATGCTTTTGAAATTTTCGGTGTTCCCTATAAGGATCTGGACGGCCGGGAGAAAACAGATGCCATCAACCGGAAAGTTGCCGCGGAAAAAGGCGGTTTGATCGGCAGCGCCATGGTCAGTGACGCCTTTTTCCCCTTTCGCGACGGCGTCGACGTGGGCATCGCCGAAGGGGTTAGCGCGGTCATTCATCCCGGCGGGTCCCTCAACGACTATCAGGCCATTGAAGCCTGCAACCAGGCCGGCGTGACCATGGTGTTTACCGGCCAGAGGTGTTTCAAACACTGAGGCTTTGATTTGGAATCGGTATCAGCCGAAGAAGATGGCGATGACGTTGTTTCTGGCGTTAACATGCTGGATAGTGACCTGGATCAGGTCTTTCGGCTTGAAACCGGCGCTGGATGATTTCGGCAGCCGGCATTCCAGCAGGTAGTCGGGCAGCAGCACGGAGTAGTCATCGTTAAAGCTGTCCAGCACAATGGCCTCTTCCTTGGCGCCGATCTTTGATTCCAGGTGTTTCAATGTCCAGTACCGCTGACGGGCCTGCTGGACCTTGGCGGCATTGCTTAATACCGGCTCCAGGGCCTGGAGGATGCCCTGCACCTCCTCCCGCGTATAAGGCTCTTCCAGGCCTAAAATCGATCTGACCTGGCGTTGCGTCATCAGGTCCAGATACTTGCGTATGGGCGAAGTCGCCGTCGTATATCGTTCCAGCCCCAGGCCGGTATGGTAATCCGCTTCGGTGCCGAGCACTACGCGTGTTATCATCTTGCGTTGCACCCAGTTCTGAAAAAGCGTACCAGGGCCGTCCGTTTTTTTGACCAGCCGCTGCTTGGGTTCCGTCTGAGAGCGAAAGGGTGCCGGGACGTTATGTTCCGACAGAAAATTAGCGAACAGCCAGTTGGCGGTAATCATCATTTCCGCCACCATCATCCGCGACGGGCTGATGGTATCCAGGCACTTGACGACCACCCGGTTTTTATCAACAAACTGGATGGACAGATCCGGAATGGTAATCTGGACGGCGCCGGCCTGAATCCTTTTTCGGCGCAATAAAGAAGTCAGGTCGTTCAGCTTGCGCAACCTATCATCCTCTTCAATTTTTCTGTCCGCCTCACTGTAGGACAGATGGCGATCAACCCGGACAGTCGAGGGGATGATCCGATAATCCATCAGCTCGGCCAAAGGGGAAAACCGCATCAATATGGAAATCGCCGGCCGGTCCGCGCCGGCCTTGAGGCTGCACGCATCCTCGGACAGGACGGGCGGCAGCATTGGAATCTTCTGGTCCGCCATGTATATGGAACTGCCGCGGGTTATGGCTTCCCGGTCTATATGGCTGGTTTTTTTGATGCAATGGGCGACGTCGCTGATGTGAACCCCAACCCGGGAAACGCCGTCATTCTCTATTTCGATACTCAGGGCATCGTCGTAATCGGTGGTGGTACTGCCGTCTATCGTAAAAATGGACAGATCCGATAAACCGGTGCGTTTGTCGTGGTCGGAAAAACCGGATGAATCCCTGCCGATGGCTTCGGCGCCGGCCATTGTCTTCGAAGACCAGGACGTTGAAACGTTATACCTGAGAAGATCAATGTTTTCATCGGCATCCCATATTCCCAGGCGGACCATTAAAGAGAAAATCGCTTCCCGGGATACGCCTCCGGCCCTGGCCAGCATTTCTTTAGCCAGGGCCTTATCTTCGGCTTCCTGTTCGAAAACATAATAGTTTTTCAGTATTTCAACATATTCACGCTCATGGGCCGATAATTCCTGACGATCACCGGCCAGAACATTCCGCAACCATCGCGAGCCTTCATCAATAATGCGTTTTTTTTTCTCTTCCTTTTCTTTCCGGATGGTAATGGCCTTGATTTCTTGCAGGGAATGCGGGAGAAACCGGTTGTGATCAAACTTGAAATAAAGGCCATTTTCAAACATGGCCCTGACCAGAGCCGCCTCATGATCCGCCGTGGCCTGGCCGGCAAAGCATAATTCCTTCATGGTAGCCAGAGAAACCCACTCTTTTTCGGAACTTAACAGATCCCACAGGGCTTCGACGTCGACCTGCTCCATCAGGATTTTTCGCCTGGCCGCCGTTTGTTTTAATGAGTCGGACAATTGCTGACGGTTCAACCCCGCGTCCAGGCGTCCTCCCGCGTGGGTTATCCTTCGGCCGGGCAGATTCACTGCCTGATTGTTTTCGGTATACAGGCGCAGGCGTTTATCGCCGGCGGCCGCCGCTTCCAGCACAACCGCGCAGATCAGGCGCTGGCGGTCGATATATTCGACGATGGTTCCTCTTTCCATAATCAGTAAGCCTAACAACGGCTCCGTTGAAAGTCAACCGGATCAAAAACGGGGGCCTGTAGAGAACACATAAACTGTCCGGTGTTGTAGCACATAAA
>CAYSMV010000187.1:0-11254 GCA_964432245.1 uncultured Desulfobacterales bacterium | reverse complement strand
AAAATAAATAATTAAAAACATATTAATGTTATCTACAGCCCTTATTTTTTTTATCTTTTATTTTTTCCAACTAATAATGTCTTGATATTTTCGTTAAAGAAACATAATCTCTTTTCCTATAATGATATTCAACCAATTTATAGGGCGATTATTATGAAATGTTCAATCAAAAGAACAGACATTATTGACATGCTGGCTAACATTCAAGGTATCACCGGAAAAAAATCATCATTAGCTATTACAGAAAACATTTTAATAAAAACTGTTGATAAAGGCATTTCCGTCTGCGCAACGGATATTGAAACCGGATTCGAAGGCGTGTATCCGGCAACCGTCGATAAAGAGGGGGAAATTGCCATTAATGCCAGGGATTTTTTTGATATTGTAAAAAAAACCGGTAAAGACAAGGTTTTTATTAATGAAAGCAAAACACAATGGATTGAAATTACAGATATGAAAGACGGCAGTAATTTGAAATATAATATCGTTGGCGCAAATCCCAAAGAATTTCCAGAACTTCCAAAAATAAAAGATATTTCCTATTTTGAAATCGAAGCCGAAACCTTTAAAAAAATGATATCCTGGGCTGTATTGGTTATGTATGGAGGTGATGAGAAAAGGGTGCATATTCTTGGTGCTGATTTTGAATGTGTCGAAACCGATAATCAACTTAAAATCATTATGATTTCCACCGATGGAAAAAGATTAACCAAAACCGAAGCAAGTTTAAAAAACAAAAAAAAGAAGGTCGTGGAGCCGGGGCAACAGATTATTATTCCTAAAAAAGCGCTGAATGAAGTTCAGAAATTTCTCTCGGGTAAAGGAAAAATCGGCATCGGTGTTAAAGAAAACTATTTTATTGTTAAGAAAGAAAAAGAAATAATTTATGTGAATCTTTTCAGTGGAAATTTTCCGGACTTAAAACCGCTCTTTGAAGATGAAGATCGCACTATTATAGAAATTGATAAAAAAGAATTCAAGGCCATGCTGGAAAGAATGTCTATTCTGACATCCGATGATTATAAAGGGGTTATTTTTAAATTTGAAAAAAACCAACTATTAATCAACGCCGCCAATCCTGAGCGGGGCGAATCTTCCGAGAGGATTGATATTGGTTATGACAAAAAAACAATCGAAACCATGTTTAACCCCCATTATTTTATAGATGCTTTAAATATTATAGAAGATGAAAAAGTTTATCTGAAGATAAAAGACGAACAAACGCCTTGTATTATCTGTGGTAAAGAAACGGAATCCAATTTAAATATTATCATGCCGATGAAGATATAATGGAAAATTCAGTTTACAACGAAAAGAGCATAAATGTTTTAGAAGGGCTTGAACCGGTCAGGCTCAGGCCTTCGATGTATATAGGTAATGTTGACAGCGAAGGGCTTCATCATCTGGTCTATGAAGTGGTAGATAATAGTATTGATGAAGCCATGGCCGGTTACTGCGATAATATTATTGTTGTAATAAGCAAAGAGAATACGGTCAGCGTTGAAGATAATGGAAGAGGAATTCCGGTAGGCATCCATGAAAAAGAAAAAGTTCCCGCGGTTGAAGTCGTGTTGACGAAACTGCATGCCGGGGGAAAATTTGATAATACGTTTTACAAGGTTTCAGGAGGGCTTCATGGTGTCGGTATTTCCGTTGTGAACGCCCTTTCTTCTTTTCTGGAAGTAAACGTGTTTCACGAGGGTAAAGTATATCAACAAACCTTTTCAAAAGGCAAAAAAACCAGCGAACTGGAGGTTGTTGGAAAAACATCAAAACGCGGGACAAAAATCATCTTTAAGCCGGATACCGGGATTTTACATTCCGATAATTTCAGTTTTGAGATATTAAGTCGCCGTTTAAGAGAGCTGGCGTTTTTAAATAAAGGATTAACGATACGGATTGAGGATGAACGAACCGATGAGTCGGTCAAGTATTGTTATGACGGCGGGATAAAGTCTTTTATAGAATATTTAAACAGGGCGCACACTGTTTTACATAAACCTATTTATATCAGCGGTGAAAAAAACGATGTCCAGATAGAAGTGGCGATCCAGTATAACGACAGTTTTTCCGAGAAAATATATTCTTTTGCCAATAATATCAATACGACTGAAGGCGGTTTTCATCTTATTGGCTTCAAGAGCGCCTTAACCCGGGTCTTAAATCAATATATATCCACGCTTCCCGCCTTAAAAAAAAGCAGCGAAAAAATCAACGGCGATGATGTCCGTGAGGGCTTATCGGCGATTATCAGCGTTAGAATCAGGAGCCCTCAATTCGAAGGCCAGACAAAGACCAAACTGGGAAACAGCGAGGTTAAGGGATATGTTGACTCGCTTGTTTATGAAAAACTGAATGTTTTTTTAGAAGAAAATCCGGCTATCGGAAAGACGATAGTCAATAAGGCACTGGAAGCGGCCAGAGCCAGAAACGCCGCTAAAAAGGCCAGGGATATCGTCAGAAGCCAGGGAGCGCTGCTGGACGCAAGCCTTCCCGGGAAAATGGCCGAATGCCAGTCAACCGATCCAAGAGAAAGAGAGCTTTTTCTGGTGGAAGGGGACTCCGCCGGTGGCTCCGCGAAACAGGGCAGGGACCGACGTTTTCAGGCTATACTCCCTTTAAAGGGAAAAATTTTAAACGTGGAAAAAGCGCGATTTGATAAAATCTTAAAAAGCGAAGAAATAAAAAATATTTTTACTGTTCTGGGCACCGGTGCGGGCAGCGAGGATTTTAATATTGAGAACATAAGATACCATAAAATAATCATCATGACAGACGCGGACGTGGATGGCGCGCATATCAGAACGCTTTTATTAACCTTTTTTTTCAGACAGATGAAGGAGCTTATAGAAAAAGAACATCTGTTTATCGCTCAACCGCCGTTATTTAAAGTCGGTAAGGGAAAAAACGAACAATATATCGAAAAAGAAACACAATTAACCGATTTTTTTATAAAAAATGTTTGTGAAAAAAAACATGTCAAAGCCGGAGATATTCGTCTGGAAGACCACGATCTATATGTTTTTTTAGGCCAGGTTTCCGATTTTCTCAAAGAGATGGCTGCGCTGAAGAAGAGGGGGTACAGCGCAAAACTGCTGGAAACATTAATTCGGCAGAAGGTTACCGACAAACAGGTTTTAAACGACAGGGAAAAAATTTTAAAACTAAGAGAGGTTCTGTCTGAAAACGGGTTTCTGGTGGATGAAATTATTTTTAATGAAGAGAAGCAGGTATATGAGTTTTTTGTTACCATACCCGTTCAAGACGACGAGGAAGAGTTTATCACCGGTAAGCCGAAGACGGATATCAAACCGGTAAAAATCGGCAGAAATCTGATTTATTCCAACAGATACCAGAATATGGTGGTTCTGGCCGAAAAAATCGCAAAACACAATAAACCGCCCTTTAAAATTTACAACAAAGAAACCAACCAGGAAGAAGCTTGTTTTGAAACGATAAAAAAGACGTATTTATATATGGAGGAGGCTGGAAAAAAAGGCGTTGTTTTTCAACGATATAAGGGCCTTGGTGAAATGAACCCGGAACAGCTCTGGAAAACCACCATGGATCCGGGAAGCAGACGGTTATTGAAGGTGAAGATAGAGGATGCTGCTGAAGCGGATGAAGCATTCACTGTTTTGATGGGTGACAACGTTGAACCCAGAAAAAAATTTATTCATGAAAACGCGCTCGAAGTAGAAACACTGGATATTTAATTTATATCTTCGGGCATAAAATATCACCAGGGCACACCACTAAGATTTTTTCTTGCCGCCGGAAAAGCGGATCCAAAAAATTTTCTTCCCTTTTTGCTTCAGAGAGCCGGTGACGCCGTTTTTCTGCCGTCATCAATAAAGCGGCGGCAGGGAAAAACTGAAAAGCAAGGCGGCGGAAAAACAAAGCGAAAAAATGAACGTTACTGATATTCAGGCATTATTGCCTTTTGTTAGAAGGCCAAGCCGTTATCTGGGCGGTGAAATCAACAGCGTCAAGCCCGACACCCCCCACCGGGTTTCGTTTGCATTGTGTTTTCCCGATGTTTATGAAATCGGAATGTCTCATTTCGGCCTGCAGATTCTCTATCATCTTCTAAACAAGATGGAAAATGTCATCGCGGAGCGGGTATTCGCGCCGGGCCAGGACATGGAACAGCAACTCAAAACAGCGGGGCGTTCTTTATTTTCTCTGGAAACAAAAAGAGCGCTGGCCGCGTTTGATGTGGTCGGTTTTTCTCTACTTTACGAGCTGAATTATACGAACATACTGACGATGCTGGCGCTTTCCGGTATTCCTTTTTATTCCAGCCAGCGGGATGATTCGTATCCCCTGATCATTGCCGGCGGTCCCTGCATGTTTAATCCTGAACCGGTCGCTGATTTTTTTGACGCTATCGTTATTGGAGACGGCGAATCCGTAGTTGTCGAGATGGCCGGCGTTCTTTTATCGGCCAGGCAGAAGGGCGTAAAAGCGGATAAAGACGACGTTTTAAGAAAATGGTCCGCCATAAAAGGCGTCTATATTCCGAAATGGTATGAGGCCGGTTATGATGGCAGCGGATTTCAACGCCTTATCCCCAAAAACGACGCTGCCGGAAATGTTGACAGGGCAATTTTACCATCGTTAAGAAAAGAAGATTTTCCGGACGCACCGGTTCTGCCTTTTGGTAAACCGGTTCATGATCGCCTGAGGCTGGAAGTTGCCCGCGGGTGCTCCCGCGGGTGTCGATTCTGCCAGGCCGGGATGATTTACCGGCCGGTCAGAGAACGTTCCGTAGAAGACGTGCTGGCGCTGACGGACGCCGCCCTGCGCTCCACGGGGTATGAGGATATTTCTTTGCTTTCGTTAAGTACCGGGGATTACAGCGGGCTGAACAGGCTTATGGAAAAGCTGGTGTTAAAGTATGGCGACAAGAAAGTTTCGGTTTCCGTGCCTTCTTTCAGGGCCGGGTCTTTAGACCAGAGCGCCATGAAACTAATCCGGGAGGTCAGGAAAACGGGGTTTACGATCGCCCCGGAAGCCGGCAGCCAGCGGCTGCGGGATGTTATTAATAAGAATATTACCGAAGAAGAGATAACGCAGACGGTCAGAACCGCCTTTGGCCTGGGATGGAACCTGATCAAACTTTATTTTATGATCGGTTTACCGACGGAAACAGACCAGGACGTGGAGGAAATCGTAGCCCTGGTTCGTCGCCTTTCAAAGGAAGGAAACCGGCCGAAAGAAAGAAAAAAGATTAATGTAAGCGTGGCGGTGTTTATACCCAAGGCGCACACCCCGTTTCAATGGGAGCCGCAGATCCTTCTTGAAAAGGCAAAAGAGATTGTTTTTTCTTTAAAAAAGAGGCTGGCGACAAAGCAGATTGGTTTTAAATGGCAGAACCCGGAAGCCAGTTTTATTGAGGGTGTTTTTGCTCGCGGGGACAGGCGACTGGCAAAATTAATAGAAGGCGCTTATGCTAAAGGATGCCGTTTTGATGGCTGGAGCGATTGTTTTAATTTTGATCGCTGGTTGGAAGCGGCGGCCGAAAGCAATATCGACCTTGCGTTTTACACGCAGCGGCTCCGGGAGGTCGGCGAGCCTTTGCCCTGGGACATGATCTCAAGCGGTCTGTCACGGGAATTTTTGTTTACGGAAAGAGAAAGAGCCTACCGACGGGAGCGAACGCCGGATTGTCGAGAAGGAGATTGCAACCATTGCGGGATATGTGATTTTTCACAAATATTTCCCAGGTTGAACGCGGATGGAACCGGGGCTGCGGTTTGCGATCCTGTTGGTCTGGACAGGCCCGAGAAGCGGGCCAGCCGTCAGAAACTGGAAATCGTTTATTCAAAGACCGGGCCGGCCAGATATTTTGGTCATCTTGAATTTGTCACCATTTTTATCCGGGCGATCAATCGGGCGGAAATACCGGTCGTCTATTCACAAGGGTTTCACCCCATGCCGAAGGTTGCTTTTTCGGATCCGCTTCCGGTGGGGGTTGAAAGCGAGCAGGAGACGCTTGTTATAACAATAACAGGGGAGATCCGGCCGGAAGCGGTAAGGGCGGCTTTA
This sequence comes from uncultured Desulfobacterales bacterium, assembly GCA_964432245.1. Taxonomy (GTDB): domain Bacteria; phylum Desulfobacterota; class Desulfobacteria; order Desulfobacterales; family Desulfosudaceae; genus JBFMDX01. The sequence continues at coordinate 5,203 of CAYSMV010000187.1, read as the reverse complement.
AATCGGCATCTGCCTGAAGGCATATGGATAAAGGAGTGCCGTAAAGCGACTGAAAAGGCAAGTAAACCGGCGTCGACCGACAGGATATCGATTTACAGTATCGAGAGTGAAAAAGAGGTGTTTGATATTGAAAAGGCGGACCTTTTCCGGAGCCGGGAGACGGTTGTCCTGGAAAAACAGACAAAAGACGGTGAGATAAAGACCGTAGATTTAAAAGAGGTTGTTTCCAATCTGGTCGTGATCGACAAGAGGCGGCTGCTTATCGAGATAAAGGAGCTTTCCGGGAAAAAAGTCCGGCCGGATGATATTATCCGCGTTCTGTTCGGGCTGGAGGAGAATACGATAAAACAGGGACGGGTTGTAAAGATTGGGATTTTATAGTATCTTTTTTGAAAAAAGCAGATAGGACAGGAGTTTCCAATGTCAAAAGAGTTGATCATAAACGCGGCGGAAAATGAAACCCGCGTCGCCCTGCTTGAGGATGGAATGGTCGTCGAGTTTTTTATGGAACGGGGCGATCATTTTAATGTTTCCGGGAACATTTATAAAGCCAGGGTCCAACGGGTTCTTCCTGGAATGCAGGCGGCTTTTGTTGATCTGGGCATGGAACAGGCCGCGTTTATTTACGTCAACGATGTCGTCCCCGGGGTGTTTCGGGACGTTGACGATATGTTCGCCGGGGCGGTTGAAGAAGAGGCGACCAACGGCCGGTTTTCTTCCTATAACGAAAATGCCTTGCCGCCGCGGGCCTTAAATATCAGCGACCTGATCGTTGAAGGGCAGGATCTGCTGGTCCAGGTTTCGAAGTCTCCGATCGGCAGTAAGGGCGCGCGGATAACCACGCGAATATCGCTTCCGGGTCGTTTTCTGGTGCTGATGCCGACGGTTGATCATGTAGGGGTTTCCAAACGGATCGTTGAGGAGAAGGAGCGGGCCCGGTTAAAGGAGATGGTGACGTCTTTAAGGGAGGAAAACCAGGGCTTTATTATCCGAACCGCGGCCGAGAATATCGACGAGCAGACGTTGCAAAAAGAGATGATTTTTCTGATCAATCTCTGGAAAAAGATTCAAAACCGGTTTGGCAGCGTTTCTTCTCCGAGCCTTTTGCACAAAGAGATGTCGGTTTCCCTGCGAGCGGTTCGCGATTATTTAACCCATGAGGCCGATCGTGTCATCGTAGATTCCGACGAGGTTTATAATGAAATTATCGCTTTTCTGGACGAAATAATGCCACAGATGAAAGTTTCTGTTGAGAGATACTCCGGCAACGAGCCTCTTTTTGACGCTTATAATATAGAAGGTGATATTTTCCGCGCGTTGAAGAACAAGGTCTGGTTAAAGTCGGGCGGTTATATCATTATTGAACAGACGGAAGCCCTGGTGGTTATTGATGTTAATACCGGCCGGTATGTAGGCAAACACAATTTTGAAGAGACGGTTTTTAAAACCAATCTGGAGGCAGCCAGGGAAATTGCTTATCAAATCCGTCTTCGTAATCTGGGCGGTATTATTATTATCGATTTTATTGATATGGCCAAAGAAGCCAATAGAGACAAGGTGTTCAGCGCCCTGAAGGAGTACCTGGAAAAAGACAAGAGCAAAACGACCGTTTTGCCTTTTTCAGAACTGGGGTTAATCCAGATGACGCGCAAAAGGACCAGAAACTCTATTGCCAGCATGTTGTGTGAGCCTTGTTTTTATTGTGATGGCGATGGGTGTCTGTTGTCCAAACAGACGATCTGCAACAATATTTATAGAGAAGTGCTCAGGCAGGCCAGGGACATAACAGGCGAGAAAATAACGGTGAAGGTTCACGCGGATATCGCCGAACTGCTTCATGGAGAAGAGAGCAAGCTTGTCAGCGCGCTGGAGAAAAAACTGGAAAGGCAGATCATTATTTATCCCATGACGAAGTTTCATCTGGAACAGTATGAAATAGAGGAGATTTTATAATCGGGTCGGGTGTGGTTTGTTTTTTGATTTTATTGGACATTTTTAAACCTTGACTTTTTGATTTAGCGGCATTATATAAAAAAAATTATTTTTTGTGTTTGTGAACGATGACCGTAAAAAAGGGTGTTGATTATGAAACGTACATATCAGCCGAGTCGTGTTAAACGGGTGAGAAAACACGGCTTCAGAAAAAGAATGGCGACAAAACAGGGGCGCAATATTATTAAAAGGAGGAGAGCAAAGGGAAGAAAGCGGCTTTCTGTCTGATTTTTTGTTTGGAACGGACAAGACGAGACCGGAATGGATATGATGCCGACAAAGAAGAAGGCGGTTGTCTGAACGCTGATTCTATCAATGGTTTTCGAAAGAGACGGGTTTTTGACAGATTTCAGCTTTTCGAAAAAAGAGAGAGTTTTAAAACAGGCCGATTTTGTGCGGATAAAGATCGCCGGGAAAAAAGCGGATTCGGAGTGTTTTATTGCCCGGTATAAAAAAAACGGCAAAGAAAACAACCGGCTGGGATTGACGATTTCAAAAAAAGCGGGCCGGGCTGTTGTTCGTAATCGTTTGAAACGATTGGTAAGAGAAAAATTCAGAGTAAACAAACACAATCTTTCTGGTTCCTGGGATATTAACATCATTGCCAAAAAAAACGTCGCACAATGCTCTTCAGAACAGGTCTTTTTATCGATGGATAAAATCTTTGATACAATTGCAAGCAATTGTAATTAAAGCAACGCTTCTTTTATCGATAAGAGCCTATCAATACGGGTTGTCTCCTTTAATGGGGCCTGCCTGCAGGTTTTGTCCTACCTGTTCAGAATATGCTTACGAAGCTGTCCGTCGGCATGGAATCGTAAGGGGCATCATGCTTTCCATCATAAGGCTTTCAAAATGTCAGCCTTTTCATCCCGGTGGTTATGACCCGGTCCCGTAAGCCGCAAAAAAGCCGTCAGCCTGTTTTTAGAATTGTTTGAAAGAGAGACGACCATGGTCCTTGCCGGCAAGGCATGGTTTTAACTGTTTTCGGCCTTGCGAAGAAAACAGGCTTGTTTTTTTTTAACCGACAGCCGCTGGCGGCCCTTCTGTCGAAAAAAGCTTACGCTCAGGATATGCTAAAATGGATCAGATTCGAATTGTCGTTGCCGTAGCTTTATCAATTATTGTCTTTCTGGCCTGGGATTATTTTTTTATTCCTGATGTTCCCCCGCCTCCGGCGCCGCAGCAGACCGTCGAAGCGATCCCGGAAGAGACCCGGGTATCCGGGCAGGCGCCTTTAGAACAAGCACGGCCGCCCGCGCCACGGCAAGAGGTCGTTCCTGAAGCAAAGAGCGAAAAAGAAGAGAATTGGCCAAAACTGGTAGTTGAAACAAATTTGTATACGGCCGAATTGTCCGGCAGCGGGGCTTGTTTTACCGGGTTCGAGCTGAAAAAATACAGGGAAGATGCGGACGACGGCGCGGCTTATAAGCGACTTGTTTCCGAGAAAAACCGGCCGGGCACAGGATGCGTTGACTTTGTGGAATCCGGCGCTTCCGAAAACAGCGGCGGTTTTTATGTTTCCGAACCACCCTCCGGGGTAGTGGCTGCGGGCGCTTCTCCCCAAGCGCTTTCTTTTTTCCGCCGGGTGAATGGTGCCGTAATAATTGAAAAGCGGTATACGTTTTATCCTGACTCCTATGCGATTGACCTGGATGTTGTTTTGAAGAACGCGTCTGATTCTCCGGTAACCGGAAGGCTGGGCGTTTCTTTGAACCGGTATTTCTCCGGCAAAGAAAGCCGGTTTCTGTTTGAAGGGCCATGTGCCTTCAAGGACGGACGGCTGGAAGAGGTGAAGCTGGATGATATAAACGAAACCAGGTCCGTCTCAGGCAGCCTTTCCTGGATCGCCATTCAAAGCCGATATTTTATGTCCGCTGTTATTCCGGAACAAACGGAAGAAGCCGCCATGGCGCTCGCGTATGGTGAGGACGGCGTGGTGACGGCGCAATACCGTCCGACGGTTGAGGCCGTTTTACCGCAGACCAGCGCCGTCTATCATTTTACGATGTATATGGGGCCGAAAGACCTCGGCATTTTAAAGGGCGTCGGCCGGAATCTAGACAAGGCCGTTGATTTCGGCTGGTTTGATGTTATTGCCAGGCCCTGTCTCTGGCTGATGAATCAGATATATCGCATAGTGCCCAATTACGGGCTTTCTATTATTATTGTTACGCTGATTATCAAACTGATGTTCTGGCCGCTGGGCACAAAGAGCTATAAATCCATGGGGGAGATGAAGAAAATCCAACCCCTGATGGCGGAAATCAGGGAGAAGTACAAAAACGACAGGAAAAAGATGAACGAGGAAATGATGGGGCTTTACAAGACCTACAAGGTGAATCCCCTGGGCGGTTGCCTGCCGATGCTGGTCCAGATTCCGGTGTTTATCGCTTTTTATCGGATGCTTTACCAGGCCATAGAGCTTCGGCATGCGCCTTTTCTGTTGTGGATTAATGATCTTGCCGCGCCGGAACGGCTTTTTTCTTTTGATGTTTCTATTCCGTTTATGCAGCCTCCGACGGGAATTCCCGTGCTGACCATCCTGATGGGCGCCACCATGTTTTTGCAGCAGAAAATGCAGCCGCCGCCGGGGGATCCTTCTCAGGCCAAGATTATGATGCTGATGCCGATTTTTTTAACGGTTATTTTTATCAATTTTCCTTCCGGGTTGGTGCTTTATTTTATCGTGAACAACCTTTTTTCTATTTTTCAGCAGCACTATACTACCCGGACTAAAGCTTAAGGGGTGGAGGTAATATCGATGGCTTCCTGGTTGTTTTTTGAAGGTAAAACCGTTGAGGTTGCTTTAAGAAAAGCCGAAAAGGAACTCGGTGTTCCAGTCGAAAGACTAAAATATGATGTCGTTTTTTCGGGATCCAGCGGAATTTTCGGGCTGGTAGGCGCGAAAAACGCGAAGATTCGTGTGTCCGCTTCTGCGGCGCAACATTATTCAAAAGGAGCGGGCGATGTTGTTGATAAGGAAAGGCAGGAGATTTTATCTCTGGTAGATGAAACTTTTGCCGACGCCGGTGTCGTGGAATCAGTAGAATCTCCGGCTGCACCCGCAACAGATGAAGATGCCGGGGGGACGGAAACAAGTTATACCGAAGCCGATTTTGAGCCGGGCAAAAAAATGCTTTCCAGAATTATCGCCTGTCTTGCTCCCGAGGCGACCGTGTCGGTTCAGGTCAAGGCTCGGCAGGGGGGG
>CAYSMV010000186.1:0-7520 GCA_964432245.1 uncultured Desulfobacterales bacterium | reverse complement strand
TGCTGGACAAGGCCGGCAATGAGGTACGGTTATCCATTCCCGGTCCTGACGGGGAGATCAAGGTGATTGCCTGGAAATTGAAGATCGGCCGCATTCCTTTATACCTGCTGGATACCAATCTCCGGGAAAACAGCCCCGAGATTCGTGATATCAACTCCAGGCTTTATCGCTCGGCCGGCAAGGTCCGGCTGGCCCAGGAAGTCATCCTCGGCATCGGCGGCATGCGGCTTATGGAGGTGATGGGCATCAATCCATTGGTCTGTCACATGAACGAGGGGCATTGTTCTTTTGCCACCCTGGAACGGCTGCGGCAGATCATCGCCAGGCATCAGGTGGATTTAAGAACCGCCATTGAAATCAACGCCCGGACGACCATATTTACGACTCATACGCCTGTTCCCGCCGGACACGACGAGTTTCCGCCGGATCTTGTCAGATCTTACCTGGCGCCTTATGAAAAGCCTTTCGGGATATCGGTTGATTCCCTTCTTAAATGGGGGCAGATTGATGGCGCCGCGCCTGGCAGCCCCTTTTCCATGTTCGTTCTGGGATTGCATCTGTCCCAGTATCGCAACGGCGTCAGTGCCCTGCACGGCAGCGTGGCCCGGCGTATGTGGGCGCATGTCTGGCCCCGGTGGCCGGAAGCGGAAGTTCCCATTATTCATATTACGAACGGCGCTCATGTTCCGTCCTGGATTTCCATTGAAAACTGCCAGCTTTTTGAACGTTACCTGGGTCCGGAATGGTATCTCGGCATTCATGAAAATGATTTCAGCGGCCGCATCGACGATATTTATGACGAGGAGTTATGGCGGGCGCATGAAATGAGCCGTACCCGCCTGATTCGTTCCTGTCGACGCCTTATGGTTATGCAATATGGTCGCCGAAACGCGCCCAAGTCGGTCATGAAAGAAGCGGAGTCGGTGCTGGATCAGGGTGTGCTGACCATCGCTTTTGCCAGGCGCTTTGCAACCTATAAGCGGGCCACCCTCCTGCTCCGTGATATGGAGCGGCTGGAGGCGATTTTACGATCCCGGGAATACCCGGTGCAGTTTATTTTTTCAGGCAAGGCGCATCCCCGGGATGATGAAGGGAAGGCTTTAATTCAACAAATCGTAAAGCTTGCCAAGCATGAAGAGTTCCGTCACCGGGTTATTTTTCTGGAGGATTACGACATCAATATCGCCCGCCACCTGGTTCAGGGCGCTGATGTCTGGCTGAATACGCCCCGCCGGCCGTTTGAAGCCTGCGGCACTTCAGGCATGAAAGCGGCGGCCAACGGGGTATTGAATGTGAGTATTCTGGATGGATGGTGGGTCGAGGGATATTCCCCGGAAACCGGCTGGGCCATAGGTGACGGCGAAGAATACGGCGATTACAATTACCAGGACGCCGTGGAAAGTCAGGCGCTTTATAATATTCTGGAGAATGATATCATTCCCTGCTTTTATGAGAGAGAGGGAGGGGGACTGCCGGTGCAGTGGCTGAAACGGATGAAAGCCTCCATGAAAATGGCCATCGATCGCTTCTGCGCTCATCGCATGGTCGAAGCTTATAATAGTCTTTTTTATATCCCGGCCAGAAACCGTTACCAGGAATTGACGCGGGATAACGCGGCCGCGGCTGTTCATTTGAAGAATTTCCTTCAGCGGCTGCGCAAGCACTGGCATCATATTTCCATTGAACCGCCGGTGCGGAAAGAGAGCGGCCCCTTCAGGGTAGGCCAGTCGTTTGCTATTGAAACCGTTGTCCATCTGGGAGAATTAACGCCTGATGACGTAAACGTCGAGCTTTATTACGGCGTGGTAAAGACGGTTGAGCAGATTGTCGGCGGGCGCACTGAGACGATGGCGGTTCAGGAGGATTTGGGGGGGGGGGCATACCGATACACCTGCAATCTGCCCTGTCAATTCGCGGGACGGTTTGGCTTTACGGTCAGGGTTACCCCCCGGGGGGATGAGTTTATCCGGTTTACACCGGGACTGCTGACATGGGCGTGAAAAAAGGATTCGGGTGATACACTCCTCATTTGTGTTTGAAAGTCATTTGTTATGACGGAACAGTCCGATAAGAAGCCGCGGGTGCTGGTGGTCACGCCGGAAGTGACGTATCTGCCGGAAGGCATGGGTAACATCGCCGACCACCTGACGGCCAAGGCCGGCGGCCTGGCGGATGTTTCCGCGGCCCTGATCAGCGCGCTGTTCAACCAGGGCGGTGACGTGCATGTGGCCATGCCGGACTATCGGACGATTTTCGACGGTAATGCTGAGCCGGTATTACTTAAGGAATATAAGAGCATCAGAAACAAGGTGCCGGAGGAACGCATTCACCTGGCCCGGGACAGGGCTTTTTTTTATATGGATTCCGTTTATTCCGGTTATTCCCAGCAAGACATAAAGGTTTCGCTGGCTTTTCAGCGGGAGGTGATCAACAACATCGTTCCCGTAGTCAAACCCGACCTGATTCATTGCAACGACTGGATGACGGGTCTGATACCGGCCATGGCCCGGGCTCTGGACATCCCCTGCCTGTTTACCGTTCACAATATATTCACCGTCAAGCGGACCATGGCGGAAATCGAGGACCGGGGCATCGACGCCGCTTCTTTCTGGAACTACCTTTTTTTCAGCCGGCCGCCGCGGAACTATGAGGAAAGCCGGGGCAACAATCCGGTGGATTTTCTGACCAGTGGTATTTTCGCGGCTCATTTTGTCAATACCGTCAGCCCCACGTTTCTTTCCGAGGTGGTTAATGACCGTCATCCTTTCGTGGAACCTTCGATTCAGAGGGAGATGGCCAATAAGTGGTATGCGGGCTGTGCCGCTGGCATCCTGAACAGCCCGGATCCCTCCTACAATCCCGCTGATGATCCGGATCTGGTTTGTCATTATGACGCGCAGACCCACGTTAAGGGTAAGAAAAAAAACAAGCGTTATCTTCAGCATCAACTGGGCCTGATTGAAGATCCGCAGGCGCCGGTTTTTTTCTGGCCGAATCGTCTGGACCGCATTCAGAAGGGCAGCCCCCTGCTGACCCATATTTTATATGATGTGATTTCCCGGTACTGGGAATTGCCCATGCAGATTGTTTTTGTGGCCAACGGGGAGTTCCAGCAGTATATGCGGCAGATTGTTCATGCCTTCAACCTGGAAGAAAGGGTGGCGGTCTGTGATTTTGACGAGCAGCTGTCCCGGATAGCCTACGCCGCTTCTGATTTCATATTAATGCCGTCGGCTTTTGAACCCTGCGGTCTGCCCCAGATGATCGGTCCCATATACGGGTCGCTGCCCATCGCGTTCGACACCGGCGGCATCCATGATACGGTTGAGCCGCTGGATGTCAGACGGAGCACCGGTAACGGCTTTCTTTTCAATGTGCATGATGCCAACGGACTGCTGTGGTCCATAGACGAGGCCATCAATTTTTATCATCTTCCGCAGATGATCAGGAAGAAGGAGATATCCCGGATCATGATCGAAAGCAAGGCCTCTTTCAATCATTCGATTACCGCTCAGCATTATATTGATCTCTATGGAAAAATGCTCAAACGCCCATTTATCAATCCCTGACGAAACGGTATCATGACCAGGACACTTTCCGGTAAACAACGTCGCCCTACTGTCCGCGCCAGAGTAAATTCGTTGATCGATGGCGATGCCTGGCTGGCGCCGTATGCCCCGGCGCTGGAACGTCGGCTGGCGCGCTTTGATGAAGCGCGCGACCGTCTGACCGGCCGGGGGACGTCGCTGCTATCGGATATCGCCGGCAGCCATGATTATTTCGGTCTTCACTTTTCGGGCGGCGAATGGGTTTTCAGGGAATGGGCGCCCCGCGCCGAGGCTGTTTTCCTGATTGGCAGCATGACCGGTTGGCGACAGGATAAGGGATTCGCCCTGCAACGGATCAACCGGGAGGGGGCCTGGGAAATTAGTCTGCCGGCGGATGTTCTGGCGCATGGCGATTATTACCGGCTTTATGTTCAATGGCCCGGCGGCGGCGGTGATCGTATCCCGGCGTATGCCACCCGGGTGGTACAGGACCCGAAAACACTGATTTTCAACGCTCAGGTCTGGCAACAGCCGGATTATCAGTGGCAACATGAGCGGCCGGACAGCCCGAGCGGCCGGGTCTTTGTCTATGAAGCGCACGTGGGCATGGCCCAGGAGGAAGGGCGGGTGGGGACTTTCAATGAGTTTACCGAGAAGATTATCCCCCGCGTCGCCGCTTCCGGTTATAATATCCTGCAGTTGATGGCCGTGCAGGAACATCCTTATTACGGATCTTTCGGATACCATGTTTCCAGCTTTTTCGCCGCTTCTTCCCGGTTCGGCTCCCCCGATGATCTAAAAAGGCTGATCGATACGGCGCACGGGGCGGGATTGTCGGTTATCATGGACCTGGTTCATTCCCATGCCGTCAATAACGAAGTCGAGGGCCTGGGCCGGTTTGACGGCACCTGTTATCAGTATTTTCACGACGGTCCCCGGGGCATGCATCACGCCTGGGATTCCCGTTGTTTTGATTACGGCAAATTGCCGGTGTTGAAATTTCTGCTGTCCAACTGCCGCTACTGGCTGGAGGAGTATCGTTTTGACGGGTTCCGTTTTGACGGTATCACCAGCATGCTTTATCTGGATCATGGCCTTGAAAAGGCCTTTACCTCCTATGACGATTACTTTAATTCCAACGTGGATGAAGACGCCCTGGTCTATCTGGCACTGGCCAATACCGTTATTCATGAGGTCAGACCCGACGCTATCACCATTGCCGAGGATATCAGCGGCATGCCGGGGCTGGCGGTGCCGGTCGAGCGGGGCGGCTGCGGCTTTGACTTCCGGCTGGCCATGGGGGTTCCGGATTACTGGATCAAGCTGGTCAAGGAATGCCGGGATGAAGACTGGCCCATGGGCGTCCTGTGGCATGAGCTGAATAACCGCCGCCATGACGAACGGACGATCAGCTACGCCGAGTCTCACGATCAGGCCCTGGTCGGTGATAAAACCCTGATGTTCCGGATGGCGGACGCGGCCATATATGACCATATGCGGATTGACGATCCCGACCTGGTGATCGACCGGGCCATGTCGCTGCATAAGCTGATCCGCCTGATCACGCTGTTTACGGCCGGGCACGGGTACCTGAACTTCATGGGCAATGAGTTCGGTCATCCGGAGTGGATTGATTTCCCCCGGTCGGGAAATGGCTGGTCCTATGCCTATGCCCGTCGGCAGTGGTCACTGGCGGACCGTCCTGATCTTAAATACCGGTGTTTGCTGCAGTTTGACAGGGATATGATAGCCCTGGCCGCAGAAGCGGATCTGTTCGCCGATCCCTGGCCACACCTTCTGGCCGAACACGATGAAAACAAGATTATCGCCTTCAGGCGCGGCGGGCTGGTGTTCGTTTTTAATTTTCACCCCACCCGGTCTCATGTCGATTACCGGATGGCCGCGCCGGGCGGCAAATACCGGCTGATTCTGGACAGTGACAGTCCGGTTTACGGTGGACACGGCCGACTGGCGCCGGACCAGGTTTATTTTACCATGCCGGCATCCGACCGGGGCGAAACCCCCGTCCTGAGCCTTTATCTGCCTACCCGGACAGGAGTTGTCCTGCGATCCGAATGAACTGGCTTTTGTTTCCGAGGGTTTCGTACGTACCGGGACAGGACCTCTTTTTGGGCTCATCTCCGAACTAGTTGGAAGTGAAAATAGTAATTTATGCGAATTATTTATTGACCTTTACGCTCTTTATGTCTAACGTAATTCTGTATGGGGAGCGTTTGGGCTTGCTAAAATAGCAAAAACATAAAATTTACCGATTGGGAAATACTTTTTACCTGGTCACTAATTTTTACGGACCCGTAAAAAATTTTTTGCTATAGCAGGCTTCGACCCGTTATTAAGCGGGCGCTCAGCGTCTTTCCGGTTTGGATCAATAAAAATGCAATCTTAAGCAGAATGTCACGGAAGGACGGTTTCGAATTTTTTACGAAAATATCAATTTTGATGGAATCGTAAAAGGTCTTACCATCGTCATTCCGGGTTTGACCCGGAATCCAGTATAATAAAATTGATATTATTCATTTTTTCTGGACCCCGGCTCGGGGGCCGGGGTGACGGAATAAGATAGATTTCGACTTTTTACGATTTCATCAATTTTATTTTATGCATTCAATATGATGGAGACAAGAGATGAAGGTCAAGGGGACAATACTGACGGATCTGGTTAGAATTGTCCGCAAAGAAAAGCAGCTGGATTGGGATGCGTATCTTACTCCTGAAGACTGGGAAGTCGTCAACAGCGAAGTGGTGGCTTCCGGCTGGTATCCGGGTGAAGTTTTTTATCGTCTGTCTTACGCTGTTTACAAGGTTGTTGCCGGTTCCGATTTGGAATTGTGCACCGCCTTCGGCAGGTTCGCCGTTCATGATATAGCCGAGACGTATAAAAACATGATCGTTCCCGGCAACCCGGCCACCAGTATGGAAAGGTTTATCAAGCAGAGAAAATCGTTTTTCGGCGGGGATTATTCCAGTGCTCAGCTGGGGAATGTAAGCTGCGGTGAGGGCTGGTTGAAGTTTGCCTATACCAGTGCGCAGCCTGGTGTTAAGGGGGAAGAGGTGGCCAGTGTTGTCGCCCATTCAGTCGCGGGCGCGCTGCAGGAGCTGGCTTCCATGACGGGTGGTCGAGATGTGAGTTCGGAACTGGTGAATAAGGACGATTTTTTCGAAATCAATATTCACTGGAAATAAGTCGGGAAAAAACATGAGCCCTGCTTTATTTCGTTCATGGCAGGAGCGTTTGAGAGAGCCAGAGGGGCAGGGTACGGACCAGTTCCGTTACGCCCTGTTTCCATGTAACCCGACCGCTGTTGATATCGATGACCAGTTGTTGCAGGTGGCTGGAATTCCGGATGGCCGGGTAGAACAGCAGCGGAAACCGGTAAAAACCGAAGTTGAACACCCGGGCCCACCAGAGATCACGGTTGATTTCCTGGTCAACGGCGGTTTCATAATGTTTGAGGGAACCGGTTTTATCGGCCGCGGCTTTAATGACGGCCTCGGCTGCCAGCGCGCCGGATCGGGCGGCGTAATAAATACCTTCCCCGAAAAAAGGATCGGCCGTGGCGGCCGCGTCGCCGGCCAGCAGTGCGCTTCCGTTCACCAGTGAACGCCGGGTTCCGCCCCTGGGAATCAGTCCGCCTTTCCAGTAGCGAATTTTTTTCCCCCGTAGAAACTCCCGGCTGTTGATAAATCGCAGCAGAACGCTGTTCATGCCCTTCTGGCGCAGGCAGGTGGAAAAAACACCGACTGAAAAATGGTCGGATTTCGGGAATATCCAGGCGTATCCTTTTTTAACCACGTGGAAGTCAAAACAGGCACGGTTTTTCAACGGTTCCAGCCGAGCCGGTGATGCTTCTACCTCGGCCGTGAGGGCCGGCGCGTAGCGGTCAAAACCGCGCATAAGGCCGAGGCATCGGGCGGTCCGGGAAACCGCGCCGTCGGCGCCGACCAGAAAGT
>CAYSMV010000185.1:0-2335 GCA_964432245.1 uncultured Desulfobacterales bacterium | reverse complement strand
TTTCTGCGGGGCTGTTGTTGCGAGAATGAAAATGACGTGCGGGGGCGGCTCTTCGAGCGTTTTGAGAAGCGCGTTGAACGCTTCGGTGGTGAGCATGTGGACTTCGTCGATGATGTATATTTTATACGGGCTGTGAGCCGGCATGAACTTGATGTTGCCGCGGAGCTCTCTGATCTGATCGACGCTGTTGTTGGAGGCGCCGTCGATTTCGTATACATCAGCCGAGTTGCCGGCCGTGATCTCTTTGCAGGAGCGGCACTGGTTGCAGGGAACAGGCGTTGGCCCCTGTTCGCAGTTCATGGCTTTTGCCAGAATGCGCGCGATCGTTGTTTTGCCGGTTCCCCTGGGGCCGGAAAAGAGGATGGCGTGAGCGACACGGCCGGTGGATATGGCGTTCATCAATGTCTGTGTCGTCTGCTTTTGCTCGATGACTTCCGCGAACGTCTGGGGACGATATTTACGGGCAAGAACAAGGTAGGCCATGGGCAACCGTTTTTAAAGATTGTGGGCGCCTCTAAAAATTGCCTTTTGGCCCGATGTCGGCGTTGTGCTCAAATTTTAATCCTCGAAACACTTCTATGTATTCCTGCGGTTAAAATTTTCGCACGCCTTGACCTCGAACCAAAATTCTAATTTTTAGAGATACCCTTGTTTTATAACTGCATGGCGTTATCATAAAAACTGGCGGAGAGAGAGGGATTCGAACCCTCGGTGCCTTTTACAGCACACACGATTTCCAGTCGTGCACCTTCAGCCAGCTCGGCCATCTCTCCGCGCTGTTGCGGTTCCGGGTCCGTTGTGAACATAAAAAGACGCGCAGTCGCAGGATAAATCACTGTTTTACCGGTGATTGGCGGAGAGGGGGGGATTCGAACCCCCGATCCCGCATTAACAGGATACCGCTTTTCGAGAGCGGAGCCTTCAGCCGCTCGGCCACCTCTCCTGCGCGCGCGAATTATATATGTTGACACAAGCTTTAAGACAGCGGTCAACGGACCAGAATATAACTTATTATACTAATCCCCCCGGCAAAGACCTGTCAATTTAAAAAAAGGCTTTTTTACTCAGGGTTCAAACATTTTTTGAGCCTCGGGCGTGTAGTTTCTGTCCGCATTATAGATAATCAGCGGGGCGGGAAGGGTGAGTCCGGGCCGGCCGTTTTTTGCGCCTTTTAAGAAAAATAGTTTGGCGGGATCATGGGCCCGTGAATGGATCATTCTCAGATATTTCGGTTCAATGCCTTCCTGCCGGAGTGTCGATACAATGTCGGTCAGGCGGGACGCGGAATAGACGGCCGCGAATTCTCCGGATTTTCGCAGCAGCTTTCCGGCGGCGGCGACGATGTCCGCCAGGGTTGTTTTTATTTCGTGCCTGGCGATGGCCCGTTCCGGATTGGGGTTGATCCGTCCAGTAGCGGGTTTTCTGAAAGGGGGATTGCAGATTACCAGGTCCGTTTTCCCGGCCGGCATTTTCTTGGCCGCCTGCGCGACATCTTCGCAATGGATGGTGACGCGGTCTTCCATATTGTTGCTGACGACGTTTTCTCTGGCCAGGGCCGCCAGTTGGGGCTGGATTTCCAGGCCGTCGATGGTGATTTTTGGATGCCGGTAGGCCAGAATCAGCGGTATGATGCCGCATCCGGTACCGATATCCACGATTCTCGCGCCAGCGGCCGGAGCCACGTGCCAGGCCAGAATGACGGCGTCCAGAGAGAAACGATAACCGTCGGCGTTCTGTTTGACCCGGAGGCGGCCGTTAAAAAAAGTGTCTTCCGTATAACGCGTGGTTGATGAATGTTCAGGTTTCAATTTTAAATTTTATATCGGAAACAAGTCGCTGGCCAGCGGCGCTGTTGATCTTTTCAATGATGGCTTTTTTTGAAAATTGCAACTGCTGTATCCAGGCCGAACCAGGCACGTAAACAACCAGGAGGCTGTTTTTAAGGTATGCGGGGCGGGCGCTGCTCGCGATTTTTTCGTCAACCACCGCATCCCACAACTCCCATATTCTGGTGACCGGTTCACCGGTGGTATTTAACCATTTTCCCAGCGTGTTTCTGAGAATATCGCCGATGGGTTCAAAACCTTTATTCGTTTTTTCGCCGGCCATTATGCCTGTCCGAATAGTGAGATTTTTCATAAAAAAGATTTGTGGAACGACGAAATACCCAATTAACACCATATCGTTTTTTGATATGGTCGTAAATGAATAAAAATCGAAGGACAATTGCATGTTCCAGGCTGTTAGCAACAAATAAACTTGTCCGGTTTTAAAGCACGTAATCTGTCCGCTTTGGGCTGTGGGCGTATGTTCCTGCTGAAGCGTAGCGAAAGCA
>CAYSMV010000184.1:0-4307 GCA_964432245.1 uncultured Desulfobacterales bacterium | reverse complement strand
TTGATCATGCTGAAAGTGGAATCTTTTTCCGGACCGGCATAGGGCGCAAAGCGCAACGGCCCTTTTTCCCATATTTTGTGATGTTCGGAAAGCCGCGCCGTCGAATGCTCTCCGAAATGCCAGTCAAAACGGCCGATCAGCCGCTTGCAGAACATCTGAAAATAAAAATAATACTCATGGGTGTACCAGCGCCGCGGATCCAGCAGCTGAAGGCGGAAGATATTATGACGGTCGCCGGCGACATGATCGTTCAGAAGATCGACCAGCTCGGACGTGTTGCCCCGGCATTGTTCAAAATAGAGCAGGGTCTCCCTGACCGCGGAGCCGGAGATGCCGTATGTGTCGGTAATTTCCCGGTGGGATGGAGGCCGGTAAAGGCCCCTGGAATCCACCGTCCATGGCGCGTGCCGCATCCCGCGGCCGTAAAGATCAATCATGCGGTTATCCATAACCTGACGACAGTTTAAGGGGGATTATCGCAATCCGTCCAAACTCGCCGGCCTCCCTGCCGGCGGCGGCATTGGGCCAAGACTATTCAACAACACGCCGCCTGTCAACAAGAAAACATTCTGCCAAGAAAGGGAAAACAAGGCTCAGAAGGGACAGGTAAAAAAAGAAAATTATTTGCCGAAGGCTCTTTTAATTCTCTGCCGTTTATAGCCCCAAACGCCTTCTTCATTGATCTCCCGATCAACACCGCCCCTTTTATCTTCCCATATCCCGTCATTATCGATATCCTTGTCAAGGGCGCTGCTGCCGTAATCCAGAAAGCCGTCATTATTCATGTCCCGGTCGGTTCCCCGCCTCTTGGCGTCGTAGACGCCGTCATCGTCCATGTCCCGGTCGGTCCCGCCGCTGCCGTAATCCCAGACGCCGTCGTTGTCAAGATCCCGGTCGACGCCGCCTTTTCCATAGTCCATCAGGCCGTCATTACCCAAACCCCTGTCAAGCCCGCCCCGACTGTAATCCAGGATCAGCCACCCGGCGGAAACAGAACCGACCGGACCGGCGATGAAGCACATAATCAGCGCTGTGATAAATAATATTTTCCCCACAGCCCCCTCCTCAATGAATCGACATCCCCTGAATCAGGGCCAGCGCGTTTTGCCCGAGGACATCGTGGTTGTAGCCGCCTTCCAGTATGGCGAAGCAGCCGCCATGGTTCCGGGCAGCCGCCGCGCTCACCAGCCGGCCGATTTCATGATAATCTTCGGTCTCCAGCAGGCCGCCCCAGTCCAGGCGATGGTTGTCAAACCCGGCGGAAATACCGATGATATCAGCCCGGCAGCCGGCCATCTCCCGGCGCACTTCCTCCATGTAGACGTTTCGTTTCGTGGACTCGAGGTTGTAAACGGTGACCCACTCTTTATCCCCGAGAATATTAACCGTACCGTCGCCGTAATGCAGATCGATGTCGAGGACATAGGCCGAAGCGATCATTTTCCGGCGCTTGAGCGATTCCAGCGCCACGGCCATGTTATTGAAATAGCAGAACCCCCAGGCGG
Source organism: uncultured Desulfobacterales bacterium (assembly GCA_964432245.1). Classification (GTDB taxonomy): domain Bacteria; phylum Desulfobacterota; class Desulfobacteria; order Desulfobacterales; family Desulfosudaceae; genus JBFMDX01. Next base: position 2,802 of record CAYSMV010000184.1, on the reverse strand, counting down.
CATCCGCGGAAGCGTGATGGCCCGGCGGCCGGATCAGAGCGAAACACGGTTCGGTCAGTCCGGTTTCGGCGGCCTGAACAGCGCCGCCGGCCGCCAGCATGGCGATGGGATAGACGCCCTCGTCCCGGACATAATCGATGTGAGCCGCGGTGTGCACGGCCGCCACCTCGTCATGATCGGCGCAGGCCGCCTCGACGAATTCGACGTGCGGCCTGATCGCCTGGACGATGGCCTGCATCCGGCCGGCCGCCGCGGCCGGATCGGAAGCGTAAACCTGATAAAAATTATCGTGAAAATAGACTTTCATATCCGCCCTCCCGGCCGGGATTAATCCACCGGCCCTCCGCCCCACCGCAGCTTGGTCTTGAGAACGTCAAAATAGCGCTGCCCCGGCAAAACGATCATGTTCACCGGATAAAGCGCCTTTTCGATTATCAGGGAATCTTTTTCATCGATTTCATACCCCTCCTGGCCGTCCAGCGTTACCATGATGTCTTTCGGCTTCTTGGCCAGGCTTAACTCGATGCGGACGTTTTCCGGAACCACCAGGGGCCGGTTGGTCAGGGTAAACGGGCAGATCGGGGTCAGGACGATGCCCGTCACGGAGGGGTGAATGATCGGTCCGCCGGCCGCCAGGGAATAGGCCGTTGAACCGGTGGGCGTGGAAACAATCAGTCCGTCGCCGTGATAGGTCGTCAGGTATTTGCCATTAATGCCGGTCTTGATGTGCGCCAGCCGCGCCAGCGCGCCCTTGTTGATGACCACGTCATTCAAAACCGTCTGCCGGACCCGCTCGATTCCGTTTTTAAAAATGGTCACCTGCAGGCGCATCCGTTGTTGAATCGTAAAATCGTTGCCGAGAATTTTTTCCGCGGCGGAGAGCAGGTCGTTCTCGACGGTTTCCGCCAGAAAACCCACCTGACCAAACTTGATGCCGATCAGTGGGACGCCCAGATCTCCGATCCAGCGGGCCGCGCTTAAAAACGTGCCGTCCCCGCCCAGCACAAAAACGCAAAACAGATCGGCGGCGGCCGGCTGGTCGGATTCCGGGGATTTGCGCATAACGCCTACGCCCCGGTCAACCAGCCACTTTTCCAGCAAGTCCGCGTTGGCCATGGCCTCCCGGTCGGATTTAACCACCAGAGCGATTGTTTTCATAACCACCTTACTCCTCATCCAGATAGCGTCCGGCCGGGTAACCGCCCGGAATCATTCATGTCTTCTTTTCCCTTAAGCCAAAAGGCCGATTCTGTTCTGTATTTTTTACCTTATCCGCGATGACTGCCTGATATCAATATTTTTTTCCTGTCTTGCAGTATATTATAGTTTATGATAATAAAAAATTTCATGAAACAGTATGTGATCGACGAGTTCCGGCCCGGAGACGCGGACAAATTAAAAAAACATCTGGAAAAAACTTTCGGGCCACCGGAACTGAACAGCATCTTCTGGATACCCGTTCCCGAAGACCTTCTGACCGGCACTCAAACCGCCCATAAAAATTGCCAACCATTTTATTTTGCCGCGGATATTGACGATTACCGGATAGCCTGTGAGCTTCTGGTCAGAACAAAAAACACCATCCGGTGCAGCTGTATCGGCTATGCCACGGAGCAGCAGCGGGAATGGCTCATGTCTTATATTGACGGTATTTTTGAAGCGCTTGATATAAAAACATAAATCATGTGCCGCGATTTTCCGCCACCGGCGCGGCGAGGCGACAAAAGGCACTCCTGATGCTAAAAATCATCCCCCTGGGCGGAACCCGGGAAATCGGCCTGAACATGATGGCCGTCGAGTACGGCGACACGGTTTTCGCTATTGATGCCGGCCTGATGTTTCCCGAAGATTATATGCTGGGAGTGGACATCGTCATTCCCGAAATCAGCTATCTTAAAGCAAAAGAAAAAGATTTTGCCGCCATCGTTCTCACCCATGGCCACGAAGACCACATCGGCGCCATCCCCTATGTCTTAAAAACCGTCAACGTGCCCGTCTTCGGCATGCCCTTTACCCTGGAGCTGGTAAAGCACAAGCTGAATGAATATGGCCTGCTGGAAAACGCCCAACTGCACCGGATCTCACCCGACGAGATGTTAAGAATCGGTCCCTTTGAGCTTGATTTCATCCGGGTCAACCACAGCGTCGTGGACGGCGTCGGCATTGCCATCAAGTCGCCGGTAGGCACGATCATCCATACCGGTGACTTCAAGCTGAGCGAGAGCGCCTTTCCCTGGATGAACACGGATGTTGAAAAATTTGCCGAGTACGGCCGCCGGGGAGTCCTGGCCCTGATGTCCGACTCCACCAACGTCGAAAAAGAAGGACGGACTATTTCCGACCGGGCCGTCGGCGACACCCTTGAAAAGCTGATCTCCGAAAGCCCCGGCCGATCCATCATCGCCCTGTTCGCGTCAAACATCGTCCGGATCCAACAGATTGTCGATATCGCCGTCAGACACAATCGTAAAATCGCCTTTGACGGCAAGAGCATAGAAATCAGCACGCAGACGGCCAGGGACCTGAAATATCTGAACATACCGGAGCATCTGGAAGTTGATGTTAAGGGTCTGGATTATTTTCCTGACGATGAACTCATCGTCATCACCACCGGCAGCCAGGGAGAGCCAATGTCGTCGCTGGCCCGCATGGCGACGGGCAGCAACAAAATGATAAAAACCAAGCCGGACGACACGATTATCCTTTCATCCAAATTCATCCCGGGAAACGAAAAAGCCATCGCCAGCATGATCAACCACTTCTGCGAAGACGGCGCCAGGGTAATCTATGAAAAAATATCAG
>CAYSMV010000183.1:0-6995 GCA_964432245.1 uncultured Desulfobacterales bacterium | reverse complement strand
TTCCGCTTCCATTCCGCCGCGTAATTCGCCGGGTCATCCACTGCTTGTTCAAACAGAGATAACGAATCCATAAATGATCTCTTTCTTAATAGGTTCTGCCCGCCGCCTGATCTTTTTTAAACAGCGCCGATACTCCCGGCGCCTCGTCCGGAACTTTCGCGCCCGTCACGGGATCAAACCTGAACCGGACCAAATCTTCCGGTATTTCAAAATCTTCGCACCCGGTCTGGCTGACCGCTTCTTGCATGAAAGCCTTCCATGCCGGCAGCGCCGCCCGGGCGCCGGTTTCCTGTTTTCCTAATGTAGAATAATTGTCGGTTCCTGTCCATACCCCGGCCGCTATTTTCCGCGAATAACCGACAAAAAAAGCGTCTTTGCAGTTATCCGTCGTCCCGGTTTTGCCCGCCACGGGACAGGTGATCTCCCTGGCCTCCCGGCCGGTTCCTTCCTGAATAACGGCTTGCAGCATATCGGTCATCATGGCCGCTTCCGAAGCCGGCATGACAATCTTTGAGGCGGGTTTTACCTGCCACAGAATTTTTCCTTTACTGTCCACGATACGGTTGACGCCATAAGGTTTGATGTACTTTCCCAGTCTTGGAAAAACCGAATAAGCTCCAGTCAGTTCAAGAAGCGTGACCTCCGAGGTTCCCAGGGCCAATGATAAATAAGCCGACAAAGGAGATGAAATCCCCAGTTTCACGGCAAACTCCGCGACAGGCGCGGGTCCCAGGCGGTTGATGGTCCGCGCGGCGGGAATGTTCAGCGAATGGACCAGCGCTTCTCTCAGGGTCACCTCGCTGGAATATGTTTTTGAAAAGTTTTCAGGTTGCCAGACCTTGTCTTTTGTCGCTCCGGGGAAAACCGCCGGGGTATTCAATATGGGTGAGGCCGGCGTAAAGCCGTGACCAATGGCATAGGCGTATAAAATCGGCTTGAAGGCCGAGCCGGGTTGACGCCTGGCGCTGGTCGCCCGGTTAAAGGAAGATTCCTGAAAATCTTTTCCGCCCACCATGGCCAGGATACCACCGGTTTTCACATCCAGCGCCACCAGAGACCCCTGAAGAATATCGGATAACTGTTTCTGCCGCATCCGCTCCTCGATTTCAAGAAGCCCCTGACAAACGGCGATCTCCGCCGTCTGCTGCAAGGGCCAGGAAAGTGTCGTGTAGACCAAAAGGCGACCCCCGTATAATTGTCCGGCGCCGACGATATCTTCCAGAACCGGCTTGATATATTCAACAAAATAAGGGGCTCTGGCGATGCCATGGGAGGAGGGGGAAATAGTCAGCGGTTCATTGACACAGGCTTCGTACTCCGGTCGGGTGATGATATTGTCATGCAGCATCCGGCGCAGAACCGTGTTCCTGCGGAAAACAGCCAGATCCCTGTCGACCAGCGGAGAGTAGCGGGACGGCGATTTGGGCATACCGGCGATCAGCGCGCATTCGGCAACCGTCAACTGATCGGTCGTCTTGTTAAAAAATTTTTCCGCGGCCGCTTTCACGCCATAGGCTCCGCTTCCCAGATATACCTGGTTCAGGTACAACCGCAGAATTTCCTGCTTGGTATAACGGCGTTCCAGCTGAAAAGCCAGGATCACTTCTTTCAGCTTGCGAATAAGACTCTTTTTGTGAGTCAAAAACAGCGTTTTGGCAAGCTGCTGGGTAATCGTGCTGCCACCCTCGACAAATTCTCCGGCCAGAATATCTTTGATACCGGCCCGTAAAATACCTTTCAGATCGATACCGCGGTGTGAGAAAAAACGGTGGTCTTCGGTAGCGACCAGCGCTGAAATAAGAACCGGCGGGATCTGCTCGTACGCTATCGGATCCCTTCTCTCCGTGAACAGTTCCGCCAGCAGGGTGCCTTCGGCGGCGTAAATCCGGGTTACGCCGGAAGGGGTAAAGTCCTCCAGGCGGCGTATCTGCGGCAGGTCATTGCACAGAGCAAAATAAACACCAGCGGCGGTTCCGAAACAGGCGGCCGGGATGAGAAACAGCAAAAGAACCGGCCACCTTTCTTTTTTGTGCTTACGAGGTTTCCCCATAATATGATAAACTTTTAGAAATCAAGATTGATGGACTCGTAAAAAGTCGCATTTTAGACGGCAAAGTAAAAAGTTCCAGATACGGCGCGCAAATTTTGAGGAATGCGGCGTACTTGGTCGTACGTAAAATTCCGCAAGATGCAGCGCAACGCAGTCGGCCATTTTGCGGATATTGGACTTTTTCCGAAGTCGTCATATACTTGACTCACATAATCAGTTAAATATAGGTTAACGATAACGCAAAAACAACAGGAGAATTAACCATGAGCAACCACCATGACCGCCATCACCACGACCACCATGATCATCACCATGACCATTCCGATGAAGGAGAAAAAGCCCAGGGACTTTCATTTGAGGAAAAACTGGTTAAAATATTTGAACACTGGATCCAGCATAATGAAGATCACGCGCAAACTTATGTTGACTGGCGCGTAAAAGCCGAAGCCCACGGGCTTGACGGGATCGCCACGCTTCTTGACGGAATCGCGCAATTAAGTGACCGGCTCACGGAAAAGCTGAAAGCCGGCCTGGACGAAGCCAGGAAGATTTGATCCGCGTCGGCCTGACAAACAATAGGGCCTGTTTTTTTAACAAATAGTCTGGTTCAATAAAAACAACTGGTTATGTGATTAAAAGATCATTTTTTATTTATTTTGGTCAAAAATGATTAATAGTAAAAAGAGCAGCTGAGCGATCCAAACACCTCGTTATCCTGTTGCTCCTCAAAGGAGTCCGTCTGATAAACACAGGACGCCACGATTTTTGCCCGGCCGAAGATAAAGCCAAGGCCTCCGGCGAATGTGCCGACAACCGGCATTCTGTCCACGCTGTGACTGTGACGGAAGGTGTTGCCGTCCAGGAAAATATCCCGCAGGACAAGACGGGCATCCGCTGACAGGAAAAGATGCGCGCCAAAACGGTGCCGCCTGTTCACGCAGAAATTTTCTCTTGATTCGGCGTTAAAACAGGTAGCCAGTTCAATGGGAAAATTGCCGAAATCGGCCGGGATATTCCATCCCCATCGATATAACAGGCCGATATTATAAAAAGTCTGGGCAGTGCCGAGGCTGCCGCCGGTATTAATGGTTATATCATTGCCGAAGCCTTCATTGATGTTGGTGGCGAACAATTTTTTCTTGTAATCATAAATCAGGCAGATAACGGGTTCGTTTTCCAGTTGATTGCTCCAGCCTTCAGGCTCGGTGCTGTTGATGATGTCGTGAAACGCGGTTTGTGTTTCATCAGCGTACGAATCCGGCCCCACGATTCCGGCGCAGAGACCTATGGTGTGCATACTATTGTTCAGCTTTCTATGAAAGCCCAGCTCGAAATATGTGATGCCCGCATAAGGCCGGTCATCCTCGATCAGTTCCCTTGTATCAATATCATCGGGGGTATATATGCTTTGTCCGATGGAAAAGCTGAGAATCTTCTCCGCTTCCGCGGGTTGATCAAATTTTATCCGCCTGATAACAGGATAAAACCATTTATGCAGCCAGGCGTCATCCGGAAGCGATGACAGTCCGAACCGGCTCCAGGTCAGCTTCAAGCCGTTGGTATACTGATCATCATCGTTTGTAAAAAAATCGTTTTCTATGCTGAAGGTAAAGGTATGACGCTCTTGAGCTAAACACGGAAAATCTTCCGAATATCCCGGCAGGGGGATCGTCAGGCACAGACAACCGCAGACAAGCACAAACCAGAAACGACCTGTTGACAAATACCGGATGAACGAACCATACATCCCAAGAAAAACATCAGCGCCTAAATCTTCTCTTCTGGCGAATGGCTGCTCTCTTCCTGGGGATTGTCGGACCATTTCCGGAAATTGCAAAATTTGTTTACATGAATTTCACACGAATCGGCTACTGTCTCCTCTGTTTTCCTCTCAATCCGGCTTTCCCTGGCATCTTGCGACCAGGCCCATCAAGCTATTCACTTTCCGCTTCCGGGTGAATCCTGAAAGCATGAGAACTGTGGGGAAATTCTTTTTTAATTCGGATATTGTCCCCGGTAGGCGGTAGTTTTTTATCCTTAACCAGCACGAACTCGTCGATTCCATCCACCTTCATGTGGCATTCCCAGCAGTTCTTGTCCAAGCTCTCCCCTTCCCTGTCCATGTGGCATCTTAAGCAGACATCGTTGCCGGTCGTCTCCAGCCATTTTCCGTGGTCTTCATAATAGCCGAGACGATAAAAATTACGCTTATCCGCTTTATACTTGTCCTGCTGGGCCGTGCCCGGCACATGGCACTCCAGGCAGGTCATAAAATCATGCAGCGACGTAGAAAGCTCGTCATAAATTATGGAAATATTATGACAGGCGGCGCAGTCTTCAGGCGCGGGAAAGGTTTCCGGGGCAGGCCCCTTAAGAAGATTATCCGCTAAAACGCAGGATGTTCCCAAAAACACGGCCACCAAAGAAAGAAGAAAAAAACGTTTCATTTTGCTTACACTCCCGTATCGTAAAACAAATATTAAATAAAAAAATCACGCAAAAAACATTTGTCTTTTTTATAACAAAACGCCTGAACCATGTCAATGTATGCGGACGGCAAAATAATGACGCCCGTTTATCCTCCCTGAAACTTCTCAGAGATCCCGGCGTTTTCAAGTTTATGTGTTAGGTTATTCTCCAATTTAGTTGAAGGATAAGGCCGCCGGAGTTTTTATAAAGTATTAATAATATTGAACGGTAACCGGTAAATAATAATGCCCCCAACTAAATTGGAGAAGAACCATCTATTATGGTCACCTCTAAAAAATGCCTTTTGACCCGATGTCAGCCGCTTTACCTTACCCAGCCCATGACTTTGCCGGTTCGCAAGACAGTCCTCACGGGAAAAAGCCTTTTTGATAACGCCATAAAATGGGCGTCCAGCCCGATTAACAGGCGTTTCTTGTCTTTTTTGATGCCGTTGATGATGGCCCGGGCGGCCTTGTCGGCGCTGGTTCTGGCGACTTTACCAAACAGATTGGCCATGCCCTCCTTGTCCAGATCCGCGTTGGCGGCCTTGTGAAAACGCGCGTTACGAACGATGTCGGTGTCGATACCGCCGGGATGAACCGACATGACATTCACCTTTGTCCCAGCCAGCTCCATCCACATGGTCTCGCTCAACCCCCGGACCGCGTTCTTGGCGCAATTGTAAGGCCCGTTGTTTCTGAACGGAACCATGGCGTTGATGCTCGATATGTTTACGATATAACCCTCCGGCCGCTGTTTGAGATACGGCAGAAAGGCTTTGGTGCCGTAAACCACGCCCCAGAAATTAATATTCATGACCCATTCAAAATCTTCGTAACCGACATCTTCGACTGTATCCGCGACTGACACGCCGGCATTGTTGATGATAATATCCACCCAGCCGTGATGTCTGACCGTCTCCTGAGCGTACTCCTCCACCATGTGCTGCTTTGAAACATCCACGATATGAGTCGTCACCTTGGCTTTTACGGCCTTCAGCATCCCGGCCGTCTCTTTCAGACTCTGTTCGTTGACGTCGGAAATAGCCAGATGGCATCCCTCTTCAGCCAGATTCATCGCCAGCATGCGGCCGATGCCCGACCCGGCCCCGGTAACCGCGGCCACCTTATCTTTCAATGTTTTCATGAGGCACCTCAGGCAAAATTATGGTTATTGGTTTTTCTCCAGTTCAATCAGAGCAAGGGATCAAGGTCGAGGGCTGAAGGAATCACTCAACCCATATTTTTTCTTCCGGGCTGTCGAGCACCTCGCCGATCTCGCAAGCATCGGTGACACCGGCTGCTTTCAGGGCCGCGGCCAGATCTTCCGCCTGCGCCGCTTTGACGCTGATCAAAAGCCCGCCCGAAGTCTGGGGATCGACCAGCACGTCCTGCCGGGAACGGGTCACGGCTTGGGAAAAAATCAACATCGAATTCCGGAATTCCCGGTTCTTATGGGCGCCGGCGGGCATTAGACCCATGCCAGCGTACTCCAGGGCTTCGGCCATCATCGGCACCCGGCCGGCGTCAATGCGCATGCTCAGGCCCGAGCCGCAGACCATTTCCGCCGCATGTCCCAGCAGCCCGAAGCCGGTCACATCGGTGCAGGCAGCCACGTCAAAACCCGACATCACCCGGGCCGCCTCCCGGTTGAGCGCGGCCATGAGGCGGGTCACCCGCTCTATCAGATCGGCCGAAGCCACGCCCGCCTTGATGGCGGTGTTGATGATTCCCGTGCCCAGGGGTTTGGTCAGAATCAACCGGTCTCCGGGTCGCAGATTTCTTTTGGTCAGCACGCGGGAGGGGTGGACGAAACCCGTCACCGACAGGCCATACTTCAACTCCTTGTCGTCGACACTATGACCGCCGATCAGCACCACCCCGGCTTCCGTCAGCTTGTCGATCCCGCCCTGAATGATCCGCCGCAGAACCGTGATTTCCATGTCTTTGGACGGAAAGGCCACCAGGTTCATGGCGGTTTTGGGAATACCGCCCATGGCGTAAACATCGCTTAAAGCGTTGGCCGCGGCGATCTTCCCGAACCAGTAAGGGTCATCCACGATGGGCGTAAAAAAATCCACGGTCTGAATCAGGGCCAGATCGTCGGAAATCCGGTAAACCCCGGCGTCGTCGGCGCGATCAAGGCCGATAATGACGTTCTCATCGGTCGGAAATACCAGACCGCACAGAGCCCTCTCCAGGTCCCCCGGAGCCAGCTTGGACGCTCAGCCCGAGCCGGCCACCGTTTCGGTCAGCCGCAGTTTCCTCTTTTCATCCATTACGGTTTGTCTCCGCCAAATCGCCTGTCAATGGTTGTATACTGAAAATCACCGGCGGATCAAATAGAAAATAACTGTTGATGCGCCCGCTTTTATCTGGTTTCCATCCATAAATGGCCTTTTTCCGCAATCTCCGCGTCAAACTGCGGGCTTGCTTGTGCGGCGTACGTCCAGTACGCCTCCGCGCAATCCCTTGTT
>CAYSMV010000182.1:0-2993 GCA_964432245.1 uncultured Desulfobacterales bacterium | reverse complement strand
AAGGGTGGTTTGTCCGGGGGCGGCGCGCAGCGTCTCCGCCGTCAAGAAAGCGATCGCCGTCAAGGCGGAAAAGCCGGATAAAAAACCGGACAATGAGATTTTTCCTTACCAGGAAACGCGTTTTAAGGCCGGCAGAAACCGCGCCAGGTTCAGGCAGGGTTTCCAGATTCGAGGGCTCAGGGCCAGACGGACCAGAGACGCGGGCCGCGGGGGATTGACCGGCCTGTTGCCGCACATGTCGCCGATGCGGTTAAGAATGGCATCAGGAGGATAAAAAACATGCTGCCGGCGGCTCCAGTCACCCGGGAAAAGGCCTTTTTTCTTGATCAGCCGGGTGTATTCCCCGGCGCGGCCGGAAGAAATCGCCCGGCAAAGATATCCGGCGCAGCAGATAATAGGGCTCAGGCCGCCGCAGGTCACCGGATTGGTCAGGCCGGCGGCATCCCCGATAAGCAGCATCCGGCCTTGCTCAAAAACCGTGCCGTTGACAGCGATCGGCGCGGCCGCCTTTTTTTCTACTGTCCCCCTGATATGATAAATATTTAAAAATTGATCCAGTATCCGGTAATTACCGCCCGCGCCCACGTTGAATAAGCCTTTGCCTTTTGGAAAAATCCAGCCATAGCCGTGCCCCGGCCGTTGGCCGCAGAACATCCGGCCTACAAACACCTCAAAGAAGTCGTCCGGTCGGTCCAGCCGCATCCGATACTGCACGGCCGGCACCAGGTCGACCCGGCCGCCTATCAGGGCCCGGATTTTTGAGGCCGGGCCGTCCGCGCCGATGACCCAGTCCCCGTCCGGTTTGTCTTGTCCGGAGAAAGTCGTCGAAAAAATCAGGCGGACTCCCCGGCGGCGCAGAAAATCGATCATGCCGCGCAGCCATTCGGTCCGGTTCAGGGTGACGCCATCCTGAAGCACGGTTCCGTGTTTGCGGTTTGGAAAAACAACTCGGATTCCACGCACGTGTCGGGCAATAAAGGGGCTGGAGCAAAAACCGGTTTCCTTATTCAATTTGTTTAGTTTTTCCCGGGAAATGCCTTCGGCGCACAGAGTCGACCGGTAATTCTCGTCAGCCTGCTTTTCATAGACGGCTATTTCGGCTTCGGGAATCCGGGAAAGATAAAGCGCGGCGATAAGGCCGGCCGGTCCCCCGCCCACGATGGACACTTTCATAAGTCCTATGAAGCACCCTTGGCTTTTTCCTCTTCTTTCAGCACCCGGCGCAAGACCTTGCCAACGGGGGAGGTGGGCAGTGAGTCCCTGAATTCTACGGTCCTGGGGCGCTTATAACCGGCCAGACGCTCCTTGCAAAAATCGATAATCTCCTGTTCGGTCGCTTCCATGCCTTCCCGCAACTGAACATATGCCTTGACTTCTTCTCCGCTTCTCGGATTGGGCCTGCCGACCACGGCGGCCTGGGCGATCTTGGGATGCTGATACAGCACTTCCTCAACTTCCCGGGGATAACAGTTGAAGCCACCGACCAGAATCAGGTCTTTCTTGCGGTCGGTGATGATGATGTATCCCTCGTCGTCAATATGACCGATGTCGCCGGTCAGGAAATAGCGGCGCCCCTCGATTTCGCGGAAAGCCTCTTTGTTGGCTTCCGGTTTCTGCCAGTAGCCCTGCATGACCTGGGGACCGCATACGGCGATTTCCCCGTCCTCGTTGCGGGGTAAAACCTTTTCACCGGTATCGGCGTCAAGGATTTTAATGTCGGTATTGGGAACGGGAAAACCAACCGACCCGAATTTTCGCAAATCCTTGTTGCTGGGATTGGCGCAGATAACCGGCGACGTCTCGCTCAATCCGTATCCTTCGAAGATGATAGAGCCTGTCTTGGCCTCAAAATTCATGGCCAGTTCGACCGGCAGAGGGGCTCCTCCTGAGGCGCAGCAGACCAGAGAGCTGAGATCATATTTATTAAGAAGGGGGTGGGTTTCAAAAGCGGAAAAGATCGTTGGCACGCCGATCAGCAGGGTGGGCCGGTATTTCTGAACTATATTGAGCACTTCGGTAAAGGGTGGATTGCCGGCTCTGGGATCGGGAACGCATATAAGCCGGCTGCCGGAAGCGCAGGCCGTCAACATGCAGATAGTCATGCCGAAACTGTGGTACCAGGGCAGGACGCCGATATAGCAATGAAAGCCGCCTTTTCTGAGCTTTTCCGGGGGCGCTCCCGGTTCCTGGGAAAGATAGACCCATTCGTCCATGGCCTTGACGTCAAAGACAAAATTGGAATGGGTCAGGGCCGCGCCTTTGGGCAGGCCGGTGGTGCCGCCGGTGTAAATAATCAGGGCCAGGTCTTCCGAAGGGTTGATCTCCACCTTCGGCGGCTCCGGCTGAGCGGAAGCCATTATGTCGTCATACAGAAGATGCCCGGGTTCATGCCTTTCGGCGTGCGGGATCTTATTGAGAAGGCTTCCCAAAAAACGTTTGACCGGCGGCAAATAGGCTTTTACCCCGCAGATCACCACGGTCTCAATATCCGTTTCCTGGACGGCCTGCACCGTGGTGGGATAAAACATGGGGTGATCCATGGCAAAAACCGCTCTGGCGCCGGAGTCCTTGAGCTGGTAATTCAGCTCCGAAGGCGTATATAAAGGGTTGCAGGTAACACAGACCGCGCCCGCTTTCAGAATACCGAAATAGATCTCCGGGTAGTGGGGCAGGTTGGGAAGAAAAATGGCGACCCGGTCTCCTTTTTTAATGCCGCTGGCGTGAAGAAAATTGGCAATTTTGTCGGCGGCGGTTTTAACCTGGGAAAAGGTACGGGTGCCGCCGTTGAAAATCGTATAAACCTTATCAGGATAGTCTCTGGCGGCATCATCCAGAAAAGAGAAGAGCGGATATTCATAATCCGTGATTTCACGGGCAACGCCTTCAGGCCATTTCGGTGTGGGCCAGGGTTCCATGCTCATGACTGACTCCTTTATTCATGTCGGTTAATGTTAACGCGGTCAGCGGAGGCAGAAGAAAAAACGGCGTGTTTG
>CAYSMV010000181.1:0-13820 GCA_964432245.1 uncultured Desulfobacterales bacterium | reverse complement strand
CCGGTATCCATTTTGAAGTGAACGGGTATGGTCGCCGTCGCGGCTACGGCTTCTTCCGAAAGCGCCCGGGCATCTTCTTCCGACCAGACCGTCTGGGCCAGACAATGGTCGATAATTTCCCGGCAGAATCGTGGGGGGGTGTAGCCCAGGATCAGAATCGGCGCGCATGCTTCCCGTTTCCGCAGTCGAACGCCTTCCTCAATCCTGGCCACGCCCAAGGCCGAAGCACCGTTTTTCAGGGCGGTTTCGGCCACCCGCTCCATACCGTGCCCGTAGCCGTTGGCCTTTACGATTGCCATCAGTCGGCAATTATCACCGATCAGGGATTTCAGCGAACGTACATTGTGAGCTACGGCGGATAAATCAATTTCCGCCCAGGAAAAATGGAAATTCACTTCTTACTCCCTGTCAGAACCATTATTAGTTACGCTTTTTATATCTTTTAGCGCTTTCCGCTCATGGTCGGTTAAATAGCGCCAGCGGCCTTCTTTTAATCCACCCAGCCTGATGCCGGCCATGCGAAGGCGTTTTAAGGCTATTACCCGGTGCCCCAGGTGCCCCAGCATTTTACGGATCTGCCGGTTTCTGCCTTCCAGCAGGACTATTCGAAACCGCCTCTCCGATACCCGGAATACTTTTGCCGGTCGGGTTTTCCTGCCCTCCAGCAGGACGCCTTTTTTCAATTTTGCCAGATCATCATCACTGATAGACGCGCTCAACGTGACTTCATACTCTTTTTCATGATCAAAAGAGGGGTGCGACAGCCGGTGATGCAATTCACCGTCGTTGGTCAGCAGCATCAGTCCGGCGGAATCTTTGTCAAGCCGCCCGACCGGGTAAACCCGTTCCGGGATATTCATCAGTTCCATGATGGTCTTTTCCTGCCTTTGCAGGCAACTGCTGACATACCCGGCCGGTTTATTTAAAGCAATATAAATTTCCGGCCGACCCGGCGTGACGGATTGTCCGTCAACCTCAATCCTGTCTGTTTCAGGATCGACCTGGCTCCCCAGCTGAGTTATTAGTCTGCCGTTAACGGTAACCCGGCCATCGAGAATATATGCTTCCGCCTGCCTGCGGGAACAGACCCCGGCGGAAGCGATGAATTTCTGAAGCCGCATGAGTAATTGACGCCTCCGGCCGCACAAAGCGATCAGGATCGGTAATGAGCATTCAATTTCACGTAATCCAGGGACAGATCGGAGGTAAACAGGGAGGCATTGCCGGCTTTACCGGTGTTCAGATCAATGGCCAGCGTTATTTCGTCCTGCCTGATGATCTTGCCCGCCGCTTCTTCGGATGACGCTCCGCAACCGAGTCCATTACTGACGACCTGAACGCCGTCATAGAAAATATCAATTCCTTCCGGCTGCACATTGACGCCGGATCGACCAATCGCCGCCATTATGCGGCCCCAGTTGACATCTTCACCGAAAAAAGCCGTTTTAACCAGGGGCGAACCGGCAACGGTCTTCGCTACCCGGCGGGCCTCTTCCGCTGAATGAGCGCCGCGCACACTGACTTCGATCAGTTTGGTGGCCCCCTCGCCGTCCCTGACGATCATCTTGGCGATTTGCAGCAGGACATCGTTAAGCGCTTCTTGAAACCGCTGCCTGTCCGAATCATTCACCAGCCCGGTATCGCTTTCGCCATTGGCCATGATTATTACCGTGTCATTGGTGCTGGTATCTCCATCCACCGTTATCCGGTTGAAGGAATAATCCACCGCCCGGCCCAGAACCTTCGCCAGGGCTTCAGGCGTGGCCTGGATATCCGTGCAGATAAAACAGAGCATGGTGGCCATATCGGGGTGGATCATGCCGGCGCCCTTGGCCGCGGCTGTGATGGAGAATTCACTGCCGTCATCCATCCGGAAAACCTCGGAAACGATCTTGGGAAACCGGTCCGTGGTCAGAATACTGGTGGCAAAATCGTAAAACCCGTCAGCCGATAGAGCCTTAACCGCTTTTGGTACGGCGGCGGCTACTTTTTCAATGGGCAGGGGTACGCCGATAACGCCGGTTGAGGCGACCAGTACCCACTCCTCATCTAAACCGAGTTCGGCCGCCGCTATTTTCGTCATCTCCCGGGCATCCAGCATTCCCCGGGCGCCGGTGCAACAATTGGCATTGCCGCTGTTGACGATGATCGCCTGACATATTCCGGAGACGATCCGCTCAATGTCCAGCAGCACGGGCGCCGCTTTTACCCGGTTTTTGGTAAATAGGGCCGCCGCTCTGGCCGGCATATTTGACAGAATCATCCCGAGGTCTTTTTCCCCGCCGGGTTTAATGCCGGCGGAAATGCCGCTCCATTGAAAACCGGGGCAAACCTTTAATGTCACCTCCGCCTCCATACAAGAATTTGTTTTACTGCCGGTTGTGATAACCTCGTAAAAACAGAGGTCCTTCTTTTGTGGTCAGGCCGGCTTCGGCCGGCATGACGCAGCACGGGTTTTTTCGACTTAATCAATGGTTTATCACATGAAAACGTATCCGGTCTACAGATATTTGTTTGAAAATTTTCCTCCTTTCTTGCATGCACTGGACCTATTATGGTATAAAATAAAAATTAATCAATAATGACCGGTGGTATATCAACAGGATTTCAGGCCATGCCGTTAAACTATTTTATTGTCTATAATCCATTGACATATAACCTTATGGATTTGCTTCCGGCTTCGGACCTGACGCCTTTCGATGTTGTTTATTATCTTACCGGAAAAGCGCGGAAGCCGATCACATCCGCCAATTTTCTGGAATTCGTGGATTTTCAAAACCAGAAACAGCGTATGACCATGGTGGACACGCTGGCGATTGAAATGTACTCCGCCGTTTATATCCAGAACCAGCTGGCCAGGCTGGCCAAAGAGCATAAAGTGATCATGCTGGATGGAAAAAGGAAATTGTTTTCCACGGTGATCAAGGAAAAGCAGCGCCTTCCCCGGGCCGTTTTTATCACGTCCATGAGCTCCAATTTCCCGGCGGCGGCGGCCGTCACCATCGTGCTGAATCACGCCCAAATTCCGGTTATCCTGGGCGGCATCCATGTTTCCACCACGCCCGAAGATGTGGATACGTTCATCAGACAATATGTTCCCCATCCCGAACTGGTCGCTATCGTCAAGGGCGCCGGCGATTCCATGGTCATTAACGAAATTATGAGCAACCTCAAGACCGGTACACTCAAGGCCGAATATACCGGTTATAAATTGATCGAAAACGGAGTCTGGGGTGATTTTGACAATGTGGAGCCGCTGGAGCCTTTGAAAATCAACCTGCTGCACCGACTGCCTTTTATCAGGCATACCCCGCTCCGGGATTTCAGGATAAACCCGGTGGCGCCTCACACGGGCTGTCCTTTTTCCTGTAAATTCTGTTCGATCTCCACGTTACCCAAAAAACAGCGGGCTTTGAGAATGCGGGATCCGGATGATTTTGTCGCGGAACTGAAAGCGGCTCAGAAAAAAGGCGTAAATTTTCAAAACCGTTATTATTTTTTTACGCCGGACAACCTGCTGCTGGGGAAAAAAAACCTGCTGACGATGCTGGACAAGATTATCGCCAGCAACCTGCGCATCAATTACGCGGTTCAGATTTCCATTGATGTGGCCAATGACGACGATTTGCTTGCGAAAATCAGGCGTTCCGGCGGCACCCATTTTTTTATCGGGCTGGAATCGCTTGATCTTAGAAATTTGAAATATATCAATAAACATATCGTCGGGGACATTGAAAAGAGCGGAATGTCGGCTGAGGCGTATTATCGGTCCAAAATCAAAAAAATTCATGCTTACGGAATTTCCATTCACGGTTCATTTATCTTCGGATTGCCTTACGATTATTTCAATTCCATTTCCGACAACACCGGCACCAGAGTGGCGGCCTTCTGCAAGAAAAACAGAATCGGCATTCAGCCGAGTACGATTACCGATTTGCCGGGGTCTATTTTTTTTAACGAAAGCCAGGAAAACGGACAATACCTTTACGGGGAAAAAGGTTCCATGACCTATTTCGTGTCTTTATGCGTTGCCGATCTGGGTGAAACCAACAGACGGCCGCCGGATTCATTGCGTAACAGCCCACTGATTATTGCCGTCATGGTATATGAAGCCACGAAAAAAATCGGTTCCCCGCTGGCCGCCATCAACAATTCCGCCGCTGTTTTTCTCAGGTCATTGCTGCATCCGACAAAAAACGGCGAAGGGTTTAAAGTCAGACAACGATTCCTGGACGCGGTTTGTTCCGGGATTTCGCAAATGGCCGTAAGCCTTTATAAGGAGCAGGGGGACTCGCTTGTTCTTTCCAGAAATGGGGTCAGGGGAATTTTTGAACGGCTTTTTGATAATGAAACCGATGCCGGTATCAGAAATCAGTTTCATGATTATATTATACAATTTACCGAGGGCAAAAGCGGAGGCAAGTAAATGGAAGCGAAACTTTCCCGGGAAAAAAATAAAAACGGAGAGGTCATTTCTGTCACCGTCACGATTGAAAGAGATTCCGCGTACGAAAAAAGAAGGTTCAGCACCGAAGAAGAGGCCAGAGAGTTTATCCAGCGGTTAAAAGAGACAGAAGCCGAAGGCCGCAGGTGATTTTATGTTGTGGTGATTTTCCAGAATGATACCCGTCTTTTTGTTTTTCGCTCGAAAGGCGAATTGATATCCTGAAAATTAAAGACTGTTTATGTAGTAATCAACCGTGACAGAATATGGGTTGATAAAGGATGCTTTTCCCGTTCCATGGCAAACGGAAGGGCAGTATTTGTCATGACGATCATTAAATCCAAAGCGCTTGAAGTCAACCTGGCCAGTTATCATGTTGATGTGGCCATCGACGAACGATATCTGGTACTTCGTGATGTGATGAGCAAATATCACGGGTTGATGGAGCGCTTTGACACGTTCTTGAAAGAATTATCCCATCCTTACAAAAACTGGCAGTTTATCGTCAAGGAAGCCAGGACTTTTTCCCTCGACTATTTCCGTCAACTTCAAAACCATGATAAGGGCCCTGCCGCGGCGGAATTGTACGCCGGAATCTTTTCCAGCGCGGTAAAAGCTTCCAGCAGCAAAGAGGTCAAAAACGAGGCCGCCGACAACTTGCTGCTGTTTCTGACCAAGATTTCAAAAGAAAGCGACCTTTCTTTATTTATTCCGGTTATCAACAAAGCCTGCGACGACATCCGGCGTCTTGAAGGCGATGATTTTTTTGTCTTTGTCGACAGTTATTATTCGTTAGAAAGTATTGCTTCCGAAACACTGGCCCGTAATGATCGAAGTCCGCTGGTTTTTTCCCACATCAACCGGTTGCTGGTAAAATATTTAGATCAGGTATACCGTTACTGGCATGGGGAGAAAGATTGTCTGGCCTGGTTTCATAAGGAAATAAACGAGACTGGAGAGACAACCGCCTCATCTCTGAAACCGGTCAGAGATATCTTGAATAATATATCACACAAGGCTATCGGGCTGCTTTCGGCGAAACTGAAGCAGATATCAGCCCGGGAAAACATCGATGCCCCGGAGACCTGCGGGAAACTGCTGGATTTGCCGGGTTATGACTTTTTTGTCTCTTCGTATCGCAAGATTCCTGAAGCGCTTTTTATCTCCGCGAAAGAGGAAATCAGGGCTTACCGCTGGAAACTGCTTTCTCTTTTTTTGATTTTGAATACCTCCGGGCTCTCTGTTCTTCACGAAGAGTCTTTAAGAGAGGTCAACTCAACGCTCGGGCTTCTGATTTCGAAAAAAGAGTTGAAAAAAAGCCGGGAGTTGATCAAACGCACATTCCTGATATTAAAAGAACAGAAAAACCGTTTTCCCATCACGGCGCTTAATTGTGTTTTCAATATCGGCGAAAGCGTTTATCGCACGGATGATACCGAATTCATTAATGACTTTATTGATTCCGTAATCGAATTAGGCTTCCATCCGCCGATGATCGAAGGCGTCGACAGTGACTGGAAAATAAAAGTACACAAGGCTCATCTGCATAATATCAGGATTTGGCTGGCGCTGATAAAACTGGACCCCCAGAAATCATCCCGCCTGCTTTCGGCGCTCATCATTCATCTTTCGGTCAGCGGCGTGTTTATCAGAGATATCGATCTGTTCCCCCGGGACATTACCGATCTTCTGAACAGCGATATCTCTCCGGTTTATAATCTGGTCAAGCAGCTGTCGAGGCTGATCCCCGTTTTTTTCAACGATATCGGCGCTGAGGGCGCCTTAAGGGATATCTCCACGGAGATTGACGAGTTGTGCCACCGGAAAGACGCCTTGGTTCATTTTCTGAGAAAGCAGGGCCATGTTGAAGGCAGCAATCGCTTAATCGCTTTTATGGAAACGGCTATTGATTTTTGGGTAACCAAAGACAAGAACAAACTGAAAGCGTATCTGCCGCCGGAAATGTATGTCCAGGTGGAACAGGGGGGTGATTATGTCGATGGCATGCATGCTCTTTTTAATCATTTTAAGCAAAGCGGTGTCGCGATACCAAAAGGGCTGTTGAAAATTGACGACCGGGCCGTGGAAGCGCTGTGCCGCGAGGCGCCGGAGGCTTCCGAGCGCGATCGGAAAAGAGCGGCCCTGGCGGTTGCTTTTTATAAACTCCTTGATCAGAAATATAATATCGGTTTTACGGAAATCGAAAGCTATATCGATCAGCTGGACACCAGCAGTTTTCCCGATCGCGACAAGATAAAACAGGCTCTGGCCGAAACCAGCACAAAAAGAAAAATTTCCGGGCTGATGCATTACCTGGAGCAGTTGAAAAAACTGATTCTGTCCGACAAGCGATTTGAAATTCAGCAGAACATATATGAAAAACGGCATATCACGGTGGATATTCCCTCCATGTACGGCAGTTACCGGGAAACAAAATTCGATGCTCTGGGCCTGACCTTTCGCATTGAAGCGCTGGTCAATGTGCTGTTTGAAGAGATCGTCGATGGTATTGACTTGAATCTGATTACCAAAACCACTTTTTTTCAAATTTATAACCGCTTGGTAATGCTTGTAAGAGCGCTCTCTCTGGATGGCTTTTCAACAAAAGAGATCGACCTGCAACTGGAACTGCTTTCGCAGGCGTTGAAAACCCGGGGCTTTTCCTTCTCACAATTTCTGGATATTTTTAAAAAACTGGCCAAGGCGGTAAAAAACATTATCAATGATCAATTTCATAACCTTCACCATCAGAATCTTTTTAAAATCATTCCCCAGCTACCGATCAATGTCATTCTGGACAAATATCTTCCGGACAATGGAAACCCGGAAGCCCATATCGACCGTGGAAAGCTGGTGTATCGCGTATCTGAAATTTTTTACCGGGAAAAAATGGCGCTTTCTTTCGGCCTGGCGCAACTCGATCTTTTTTTAAGCAGGGTTCTGAAGGTTCTTTTTCATCAACACAATGAATTGCCCCGGGAAAGGCTGGAACGCTTGCTGAACTATGATCCGGCCAGGATAATCGCCCATATCGACGAAAAGGAGATTAAAAAATACGGCATCCTCCATCTCGGCAACAAAGGTTTTAATCTGATCAGTCTGAAAAGCTCTAATTGCCCGGTTCCGCCCGGCTTTATTATTACTACCGAGGTGTTCAAATGCCGGGAAATTATCGATAACTACCTGCCGGCCGAAGATATCTTCAGGCAGGCGTTGGCCCGGCATGTGCGCAGCCTGGAGAAGTTTACCGGAAAGTTATTCGGAAGGCCGGAAAACCCCTTGCTTCTGTCTGTCAGGAGCGGGGCGGCCATATCTCAGCCCGGGATGATGGATACTTCCCTTAACGTCGGTATCAACGAAGCCATTGCCCGGGGCCTGGCCGAAAAAACCGGCAATTCCTGGTTTGCCTGGGATAATTATCGCCGCTTTCTTCAATGTTATGGCATGGCTTTCGGTTTGAGCCGGGACACCTTTGACGCGATTATGAATTATTATAAAGACGAATTGAATGTTCCGCTTAAAAAACAGTTTTCCGGAAACCAGATGCAACAGATCGCCAGGGCATACAGGAGAGCCATTGAAGAGGCCGGCATTAAAGTATTCGACGATCCTTTCGAGCAGCTGTATGTGACCATAAAAACCGTTTTTGATTCCTGGTACTCTCAAAAAGCGAAAACATACCGTAAGATTGTCGGTATTTCAGAGGATTGGGGCACCGCCGTGACCGTTCAGGCGATGGTCTACGGCAACCTGACCGCCGACCAGTCCGGAAGCGGAGTTATTTTCACCCATAGCCCCAGGCTGGCCGGCGACAGCTTGATGCTCTGGGGTGATTTTACCATCGGCAACCAGGGAGAAGATGTCGTTTCCGGTCTGGTAACAACGCTGCCCATTTCGGTCAGACAGAAAAACATGGAACAGCGGAAAACCGATATTACCCTGGAAACCCGGTTTCCCAATATCTATAATGCCCTCAAACGCCTGGTCAGTCATCTGATTTATGACCATGGCTGGAATCCCCAGGAAATCGAGTTTACTTTTGAAGGGCCGGAGGAAAAGGATCTTTATCTTTTGCAGACAAGAGACATGACCATCCGGGAACAAAAAAGCATTCTTATATTTGATCCTGAAGATGTTCTGGAAAGCGAAAAATTTCTTGGTCAGGGCATCGGGGTCAGCGGCGGCGCCATGAGCGGACGCATTGTTTTTTCAGTGGAAGAAATCGATCAATGGGCCAGGGTTGAACCGGACACGCCCTTGATTCTGGTCAGAAGAGATACGGTGCCGGATGATATTCTTGAACTTTCCGCGTCCGACGGCCTGCTTACCTCCCGCGGCGGGCTTTCATCGCATGCCGCGGTGCTGGCTCACACCCTGGGAAAGACCTGCGTCGTCGGATGCAACAGCCTGATATGCAATGAAGCGGAAAGGGTCTGTATTTTTAATAACGTTCGTTTGTCGTCAGGTGATTTTATCAGCATTGATGGTTCGGAAGGTACGGTTTACCAAGGGTTACTGAAAACCCGGGAGATAGAAACGCATTCGTAAAAATTGATAAAGAAAGGAGCCATGTTGTCATGAAACAGCAAGGGGCCATGAGCCTGGGCATTAATGGTATGGGTCGAATAGGCAAGTTGACCCTGTGGCATAATATCGGGCGTAGATTTTTTGACCGTATCATCGTTAATATCGGACGCAACGCGGGGAGTTCCCTGGCCGACATCGCCCATTACATTGAAAGAGACTCGACCTACGGGGCGCTGCATACTTTTTTGCACGGCCAGAACGCCGAACCCGTTATCGGCGATATCAAAGAGCAAACCGGGGAGATGAGTATTGACGGCATCCCGGTCCGGTTCCTGAGAGAAGCCAGAAACCCCGCCGGTATAGGCTGGCGTGACCATGGTGTGAAAGTCGTGGTCGATACGACCGGCAATTTTCTTGACCCGACACTGCCCCCCGATCATTCCAAGGGGTCGCTCAGGGGGCATATCGCGGCCGGCGCGGAAAAGGTCATTCTGTCGGCGCCGTTTAAAATAAAAGACAACCAGGCCGTCATGCCGGAAGACGCGGTGACAACCGTTATGGGCATCAATGAAAATGATTACGACCCCAGAAAGCACCTCCTGATTTCCAACGCCTCATGCACCACAACCTGTCTGGCACATATGATAAAACCCGTTCTGGATCATTTTGGCGCTAAAAAAATTCTTTCTGCTTCAATGGCCACGGTACACGCGGTCACGGCCAGCCAGAACGTGCTGGACCGGCTCCCCAAGGAAGGCAAAACAGATCTTCGGAAGAACCGCAGCGTGTTTAACAATATTATTTTAACTACCACCGGAGCGGCTAAGGCTCTCAGGCTGGTTATTCCGGAAATGAGTCGGATCGGTTTTATAGCCGAGTCCGTCAGAATACCGAACGTCACCGGTTCGCTGATTATCCTGGTATTGAATCTTCAGGAGGACATAAGCGGGGAACACATCCGGCGGGAATTGATCAGAGATATATATGTGCAGTCAGCCGGCGAGGACCCTAAAAAATATCTGATTTATTCCGACAGACAAAACGTTTCGACGGATATCATCGGAAACCCCAAAGCCGCGGCCATTATTGAAGGCAGTGAAATTCACACCCGGACCGCGGAAGTCGCCATAGATCTTGAGCATGTGCCCGGGCTGAATCAATCCATGTTGTCCTCGCTCCCGGATACCGTTTTAAGGGTGCCGGTGACCCAGACGGTTATTTACGGCTGGTATGACAATGAAATGGGCAGCTATGTCAATATGCTGGGCGACCGTTGCGTTTCAATCGCGGAAAATCTTCTCGGTTAAGGCATGTCAGGCTGCTCCTTATAACCGGCATATTGCTTGACAATTATGATAGAAAAATTTAGGAATATGTTTTTCAGACGATTTATCTTTCGCGAAAAGGTCTTGACCTAACCGTTAGCAGATTGATCCATGATTGAAAGAAAAATTTTAGTAATAGACGATGAAGGCTCCCAGCGGGACGTCATGCAGCGGTTTATACCCAAGCTCGGGTATGAGGTTAAGACCGCTGATTCTTCGGAGTCCGCGCTGGAAATATTGAAATCGGAATATTTCCCGCTGATTATTACCGATTTAAGCATGCCGGGTATGGATGGGCTGGAGTTGTGCCGCCGCATAAAAAAAATCAATCCGGATATTATTATTTACGCGCTGTCCGGTTATATCGCCTCTTTTGACGAACAGAAGCTTGATGCCTGCGGTTTTGACGGCTATTTAAGCAAACCCTCAAACTCCCACACGCTCAAGCAGGCCATTGACGGGGCTTTTGAAAAAATAAAACGGCTGCATTCCGACAGCGCCGGTTCCCAGATGTAAGCCCCTTTTTTATTTTCCAAGCAGTGACGCCGCCAGCGCCTGGAGCTTTGCCTCTGTTCTGTGCCCCAGCCAGATCCCGAACAGCGCTTTTTTAATAGGCAGACCGGTAATTATTACCTCGGGCTCGGATTTGTTGTTTTTATATACGAGTACGCCCTTATCTTTTACGTACTGAATATCGACGACGTCTCCTTTATTGACTTCCGTCTCAAAAGCCTGTGTAAACATATCGATTTCCCGTTGAATCGGCGCCGTGTTTCCTCCGGTGGATTCTTTAAACCCTTCTATAGTCGATTTTTTGAATTTTTCCGAGCTTAACAGGCCGCTGACGATTTTCAACCTCAGCATCATGGTTTCATCGGCATCAATAATTGCTTGCGCGTCCGATGTTTTGTCTTTTAGATACAGGCCGGCCACGTAAATATCAGCCTCTATAATCAGGATTTTTTTTTCTCTGACGCCGGCTCCGTTTAGAACAAGTTGTTCACCTTCCACAATTACCGTGTCCGGCAGCTTTACCCCGTTGATATCAACCGCGCCGGCAATGGATGCTGTAAACAAAAATAATAGAATCGCGGTCAACAGCTTTCTGATCATGATAATCTCCTTTTTGTCGTTTAATTGATATTCCTGTGTTTTTTACTCGCTCAGTTATCAGGTGGACAGCGTCGCGGCCAGTACATCCAGATAAAATCTGGCGTGGCTGATATGGGCCGCCATATTGGCCCGATGGTTGGCGAAGATTCCGTCCAGATCGCTTTCCAGGACTATCAGCGGCTCCAGCCGGGATGCCTCGTGACAGGCGTGGATGGCGTGGTGCAGGACATCCGTGGCTCTTCGGGTAGTCAGCGTCTCCTGGAAATCATCGGCTACGGCTTCCAGAACAGGCAGTATGGCGCTGGCGACTCCTTTGGCGTAATAAAAATAATCATCGGCGGCAAAGGCGCTCACCGGTTTGCCGTTTTTTTCTTTGGCTTTCACCAGGTTGTCGTCGCAACTCCCCAAAAGATCCGCAAACGCCACCAGCAGCGGAATCAGATTGTCCGCACGGGTATAAAATTCGGCTTCCCCCGCGATTAGCCTCTTTTTATAAGCCCGCAGCTCTTTTATTCCTTCTTCATATTTTGATTCCGCCGAGGGCAGCAGGTAACTGTCGGGGGCAATCATAAAACAGTTCATGGCCCGTTCCAGGTTTTCGTCCAGGATGTTCGTGGTGCCGGTTCGGGAAATCCGCTCCGCCAGTCTCGTCGCCGCCCGGCGCGTCGCTTCCAGCACGCCCAGCTGAAAATTGTTGACGTTGTCCGTGTATTGAACCAGGTCATTGGGCCGCCATCCCATGCCTCGATGCTTCAGTTCGTATTCCATGGGCTTGATCATGGCGTTTACGAAAGCAACGCCCCTGGTGAGGGTCGCCGCCTGATGATCGTTCCGGCTTGAACCGGAAGCGGTTCTGTTGTCATGACCTGCCGCGACGGTCGCTGATTCCGGATTAAGGGCCTTTTGGTTGGAAGCGCCCTGGACGGCCTCCGCCGTTCCTGACGGATGGATTGTTCGATGGTCGGCTGAATCGCCGGCCGCCGACGCCGCCTGACCGGTATCCATTTCCGTTTCAGCCTGAGCGGTTGGGGCAGCATCCGGATGGCTGCTTACAGCCTTTGTTCCTCCGTCGTTATTATCCGGGTACTTTTCCAGGAAATTTACGGCCACTGCGGTTATCCAGAGAACAGCGGCCGCCACAATCAGGGCCGCCAGTACCCGCGTCCAGAAAAAAACGGCAAAACCGCTCTTTTCCCCGGGCTTATCGTGGTTTAACGTTTCCATGAAACCATTTCTCCCTGTTGATCTGTTATCTTAATTTTCTGACATCGCCGATGCGAATCGTTATTTTGCGGGAATCAAAATATTCAATCAGCGGTATTGTATACTTTCGGGAAACATTTGTCATTTCCTTAAATTCAGGCGTTGAAATCTTTTCGTTTTTTTTCAGAAAATCGATTAAACGCTGTTGAAGCCGTTCGATAACCCCGGCCGGAAAATACAAATCATCTTTTACCTTGACCAGCTTTCCTTCTCCGGCCAGAAGGATAAGCACGTCCTTGACCGTCTGTGCCTCTTCGGCGCCAAAATCCGCCAGCAGTTCTTTAACAACCGGCGGCGTCAGCCCCGAACTGTTATAGCGTTCCAGAATTCTTTCCCTGACTTCGGCATGGGCTGAAGGCAGCGACACGGCGTGACCGGCCAATCGGATGACATCTTCTTCCTGGTTGATTTTCCCCTCTTTCATCAGGCGGACCAGAGACTGCTCGACAATCTTTTCTCCTGATTTTTTCCCGATTCTTGATTTTATTTCCTGCCTTGATACGCCTTTTTTTAAGGGGTTATCCCTGTGAAATCGTTCTATAACCTCGATAATGGCCGCCGCCGCCTGCGCCATAACATGGTGATGAATGTAAATCCGCCGGTCTTTGTCCAGGAGAATGATTTTCCGGGCCGAGAGAAGCATCTCCAGCGTCTGCTGCAGCAGACGATCGCTGGTATTGGTCATCACTTTCAGGGCGGCGAAAGAAACGCCCTGCTCCCGGGCCTGTTCGCACTGAAATAAAACCAGCTCTTCCAGAGACGTGCCGTCCAGTTTTACCATGGCCGCGGCCAGCGTCTGTCGATAGCGACGATGCTTCGGCGGCGCTGGATTCACCACGCGGCCGCCGCCGATGGTTCGGATCGGGGAATAACTTCTGACAACAATCCGGTCGTCCTTGACGCACACTACCGGAGATTTCAGCCGCAACTGGACTGGGGCCATGGCTCCCGGCATCAGTTCCTCCCTGTCCAGCAGGATGATGTTGCCCAGAAATTCCCCGGTGCCGGCATATACGCGTACCGCTGTCCTGTTTTTCAGCGCTTTTTCGTTGCTGTTCAGATATTCAAAATAAACGTCGAGCATATAGCTGGGAACCAGGGCGCCGGGCGTGCTCAGGACGTCCCCCCGGGAAATTTTTTCCTTGTCG
>CAYSMV010000180.1:0-4029 GCA_964432245.1 uncultured Desulfobacterales bacterium | reverse complement strand
GCTCTACCAACTGAGCTACGCTGGCCACAGGTTTTTATGGCCCGATCTTCTTTATTAAATCTAGGGATGCTATTTTTATTATTATGAATTGTCAAGAAGATTTTTGATTTTTCATATCTGTTGCGTGGAAAGCCGACGATTTTCAAAAAAACCGCAAACCTTTTGTCTATACTCCGGCAACTGGTTTGAAAAATAAAACAAAAAATATACGCGGATTCATCTCCTCTCCCGTGGGACCCGCCCGGTTTTGAGCATGAAAAGCCCCGACTTTTTCTTGACATCATGCCAGAATCTATTTACATATTCAAGTTTGATGGGTTTTTTAAAAAAATTTTTTGTAAACAGGGTTTTTCATTATCAAAAACCGATGTTAAGAGTGGATTTACCATCGATCCGCATAATAATTTACCGGTGAAACTGAATAAAATAATAATACTGCCACTGATTTATTTTTGCCTGTCCGGCTGCAACCCGGGACTTTACACCAGCCCCTTCTTCATTTCTGAGCCGGCGGAAACATCTTCAAACAATACGGCCGGTGAGGAAACTGCGATCAACGAATCGACCGAATCCCCGGGCTGGAATGAAAACCGGACACCTGTATCCGAAAGCACAGATGAAAAAAACGGCGAGACAATCGTCGGGGATATCGAGGAGTTGCCTTCCGATAAAATCGCCAAAACGCAAAACCAGGCGGCGCTTGATGAAGCCCTTGAGTTATGTAACGCATCCCAGGACTTCTGGCAAAAAGGAGACTTTGACAACGCCCTGCAGGCGCTCGACCAGGCCTACGCCCTGCTGTTAAAAACAGATGAAAACAACACCACCGAACTCATCCAGCAGAAAGACGATATTCGTTTTCTGATTTCCAAAAGAATTCTTGAGATATACGCTTCCCGCAACAGAGTCGTAAACGGCGATCATAACGCCATTCCCCTGACGATCAACAAGGAAGTTCAAAAAGAGATCGATCTGTTTACAAAGGGGCATGATAGAGAATTTTTCCTTAACGCCTACCGCCGGTCCGGAAAATACAGGCCTTTTATCGTGGAAAAGCTGAAAGCCGCGGGGCTTCCCGTGGAACTCTCCTGGCTGCCATTAATTGAAAGCGGGTTCAAAACCCAGGCCCTTTCCAAGGCCCGCGCCCTGGGTCTGTGGCAATTCATCCCTTCAACGGGCTATAAGTTCGGACTGGAGCGGAATGCCTTTATTGATGAACGTCTCGACCCGGAAAAATCGACCGAAGCCGCGATAAAATATCTTTCCACGCTGCACCAGATGTTCGGTGACTGGTCAACCGTTCTGGCGGCATACAACAGCGGTGAAAGCCGGGTATTACGGACCATAAGAAACCAGGGGATTAATTATCTGGATGATTTCTGGGATTTGTATCATCAGTTACCCTGGGAAACGGCCAGATATGTCCCTAGATTTCTGGCCACTCTTCATATCGTCTCCAAACTTGACGAATACGGTCTTGCTGATATAGAACTGGATCCACCGATAACCTATGAAACCGTGACCGTATCCCGACAAACACATCTGAAAAAGATCGCCGCCGCCATCGACGTGGCTCAGGCAACGCTTGCAGAACTGAATCCGGAACTCAGGCACCAGATTCTGCCGACCGGCAGTTACCCCTTAAAAATTCCCGCTGGTAAAAAAGAAGTCCTGCTGGCAACCATTGGCACCATTCCGGTTTCTTCTCCACCGACCAAAACATTTGTTTACCACCGGGTGCGGAAAGGAGAAAGCCTTTCCACTATCGCCATGCGGTACCATACCACCATCAACAGCATCGCGCGGGCCAACAATATTTACAGGCAGAACTACATTAAAGCCGGCCGGCTACTTAAAATCCCGCTTACCCGAAACTGGTCGACGGCATTGTCGGAAGCCCGCTCACTCCCCCCGGGTAAAACCACTCAGCATACGGTAAAAAGAGGAGAATCGCTCTGGACCATCGCCCGGGATTACCATACAACCGTCAATAATATCCAGAGCGCGAACAACCTGTCGTCAACCACGCTGGACGTCGGTCAGATATTAAAAATACCTGCCGGTGATGAACATAAAACATACCTGGTAAAACCCGGCGACAACCCTTTTATTATCGCCAGAAACCATGGTATAGACTTAGAACGGTTCTTGAAAATAAACGGCCTGAACAAATACAGTAAAATCTTTCCCGGACAAACCCTCTACGTAAAATAGACAGAGATATTGCCTTTCGGATAAAAGGACTCAAAAGCATGCAGCCGTTCCATTATCAGACCATGTTCCCGCTCGAAAAAGATCAAACACAATACCGCCTGTTATCAGACGCGCATATCAAGACGGCCGGTTTCGAAAACAATACGATTGTAAAAGTAGACAGGGACGGCCTGGTGCTGCTGGCGGAGACCGCTTTCAAGGAAGTTTCGTTTTTGTTGCGGACCACCCATCTTTTACAGATTGCCGCTATTTTGAACGATGCCGAAAGCTCGGAAAACGACAGATATGTCGCCCTGGAGATGTTAAAAAATGCCGTCATCGCGGCGGATTTTGTTTTCCCGCTCTGCCAGGATACCGGAACGGCCACCATCATCGGAGAAAAAGGGCACCGGATATGGACGGACTTCGCAAACAAGGAAGCGCTCAGCCAGGGCGTGTACAACGCCTACCAGAAATTCAACCTGCGATACTCTCAAAACGCGCCGCTGACCATGTATGAGGAGGTCAATACCGGTACCAATCTTCCGGCACAGATCGATATTTACGCCACCCGCGGTAAAGAATACCGCTTTCTGTTTATCGCCAAAGGTGGCGGATCAGCCAACAAGCTCTTTCTCTACCAGAAGACAAAAGCGATATTGAACCCCGAGTCACTGAAAAGATTTTTCGCAAAAGAGCTGCTCACCATCGGAACCGCGGCATGTCCGCCTTATCATCTGGCGGTCGTTATCGGCGGCACATCGGCTGAAGCCAATCTGAAAACAGTTAAACTGGCTACGTCCGGTTATCTTGACGGCCTGCCCACCCGTGGAAATGAATACGGTCATGCCTTCAGGGACCTGAACCTGGAAAAAGAATTTTCCCAACTGGCCCGTCAGTCCGGCATCGGCGCCCAGTTCGGCGGCAAATATCTCTGCCTGGACACGCGCGTCATCCGTCTTCCCAGACATGGCGCCTCATGCCCGATAGGCATCGGGGTCAGCTGCAGCGCCGATAGAAACATCAAGGCCAGAATAACGGAACAGGGCCTCTTCATAGAACAGCTGGAAACCGATCCGGCCAGATTTCTACCGGAACCCGGCGGCCGGGAAGAAGAAGCCGTTCAGATTGACCTTGACCGGAATATTGATGAAGTCAGGAAAACGCTGACGAAGTATCCGATAACCACCCGCCTTCTGCTGACGGGAAAAATAATCGTGGCCAGGGATATCGCCCATGCCAGAATAATGGAAGATTTTAAAAAGGGAATCCCCCTGCCATGGTATATGAAGGATCATATCATTCTTTATGCCGGCCCGGCCAAAACCCCGGAAGGATTTGCTTCAGGCAGCTTCGGCCCGACTACCGCGGCGCGGATGGACCCTTACGTTCCGATTTTTCAAAAACACGGGGGCTCATTGATCATGCTGGCCAAGGGAAATCGATCGCCGGAAGTCACCCGGTCATGCAAAGAATACAAAGGTTTCTATCTCGGCGCGGTCGGTGGAATTTCCGCCAGGCTGGGGAAAGAATGCGTCACCGCATCGGAAGTGATCGCCTTCCCCGAGCTGGGGATGGAAGCCGTGCGCATGATTACGGTCAAGGATTTTCCCGCCTTTATCATCACGGATGATAAGGGAAACGACTTTTTTGACAGGCTCTGGAAACGCTGAAGTTTTTCCTGACTTGACGAACTGCCGATTGCTCAACCCCGACGAATTTGCGGCTTAGCGGTATTTTCACTGTCCAAACAAAATAAAGCCCCCGGAAATTATTGTTCCCACCGGGGGCTTTATTTTCATGTCTATCAGTAATAAAAAGCGCTACATCATGCCG
>CAYSMV010000179.1:0-14392 GCA_964432245.1 uncultured Desulfobacterales bacterium | reverse complement strand
AAAGGAATCCGGCGACGACTGGAATTACAACGGGGACAAAGTCTCCCAGGGTAAGGCGGGTGAACCCCACCTCCAGGCCAAAAACCGGGAAGACGGGAGTGACCCGGAATGGGCCATGAACTGGGACGAAGACCAGGGCGCCGGTACCTACCCCAACTCCTTCTACTTTTACCTGCCCCGGATCTGCAATCATTGTTCATATCCGGCCTGCGTCGACGCCTGCCCGAGAAACGCCATCTACAAGCGGGAATCCGACGGCGCGGTAGTTATCGATCAGGATCGCTGCAAGGGCTATCGCTTCTGCCTGGAAGCCTGCCCTTACAAGGTTATTTACTTTAACTTCATCACCGACACCAGTATGAAGTGCATCTTCTGCTACCCGCGGCTGGAAAAAGGCGTGGCCAACGCCTGCGCCCGGCAGTGCACTGCCAGAGTCCGCTGGGTGGGCTTTGTGGATAAACCCGAAAGCATCATATACAAACTGGTCAAGGTATGGAAAGTCGCGCTGCCGCTTCATGCCGAATTCGGCACCAACCCCAACGTGTTCTATATCCCGCCGCTGGCGCCGCCGCGTCTGGACAAAAGCGGTAAGGTTGACACCAGCAAACCGAGGATTCCCAGAGAATACCTGCGGTACCTGTTCGGACCGGAAGTAGATAACGCCATAGAGATTCTCGAGACAGAGATGGCCAAGGTCAGAAACGGGGGCAAGTCCGAATTGATGGATATCCTGATCGCCAGGGATTGGAAAAAGATGTTTGATATCTTTGATAAGGATCCGGCCACCATGGAAAGGTTGCCGCCCGCTTCCACAACATACAACCGTCCGGGAACAGACAAGGCATAATGTTCACCCCGGCGTTCGTATCGGACGCCGGGGTAACACGATGATTTTAGTCATGCCCGGATATCCTTAGGGTTTATGCGGGCTAACATCCATTTGACAGGACAAGCCAATGATGAATCAAGCGGTGAAAACAAAAGACTCAGATGAAAGCAGCGAAGTCTTCCGTTCCGATGAACTAAAATCGGAAGAAGAAATACATGTCGCGGCCAGAAGCAATATGTACGCCTTAATGGCGGATGTCTTCCGTTACCCTGACGATGAATTCAGAAATTTCGTCAGAAACGGAGAACTGGTCGACGCGTTGACAGACATCCTGACGAAGTTGCCGTTTGACTGTTCCATAGATGATAAAGAAAGAAACGTTCTGACCTTTCCCGACCAATTAAAAGATGATGACATAGAGGCGGAGTTCATTCGCCTCTTTGAGGCGGGACCCGGAGATCCGCCCTGTCCTCTGGTAGAGGGGAAGTACAATAAAGAAAGCAGCCGCAAATCGATTTTCGAAAACCTGATCCGCTTTTATAACCATTTCGGGCTCAGCTACCAGGAAGGTTCGCAGGAAGACAGGCCGGACCATATTTCCTTTGAGCTGGAGTTCATGCACTACCTGGCTTTTTTAACCTTAAAAGCCCTGCAGGACAAGAAAGAAACCCAGGGTTACCTGCTGGCCCAGAAAGATTTTCTGGCCCACCATCTGACCAGGTGGTCGTCAAGACTCGTGAACCGGATGGAAAAAATTATTGGGGAAATAGCAACGCCGGATGATGTCGTTCTGTTTTATGCCGCCCTGATCAACATCCTCGACCGGTTTATAGCCGCGGACTTTGCTTATCTGAAAAGGGCCCTGGACGACTGACCTGCGATGAAGCTGAATAAGATTACGGAAAGCCCGGCCTGGCGCTCGGTATTCAGGCATAAATTCACGGATACGCCCCGGAACCGAGCGCTGACGGTTACCTCCAATGTTTTTCTGCACATGCATCCGGTGCAGACAAAAGCGTCGGCGCTTAAATTCAGGTTTACGTTCTGCCTGGGCGGCTTGACGTTATTAATGTTCATCATCGAAACGATTACCGGCATCCTGTTGATGTTTTACTACCGGCCGGTTCCTGAATATGCCTATCTTGACATGAAACTGATTGAACACACGGTCCTGTTCGGCATGTTTCTGAGAAACATGCACCGCTGGGCCGCTCATGCCATGGTTATCCTGGTGATGCTGCATATGCTTCGTGTCTTTCTGACCGGGTCCTACAAGCCTCCGAGGGAATTCAACTGGATAATCGGCGTCTTCCTGCTGGTGGTGACGTTGCTTCTGAGCTTTACGGGGTACCTGCTGCCCTGGGATCAGATCGCCTTCTGGGCCATCACGGTCGGTACCAACATGGCGGCGGCCACCCCTTTTCTGGGAAATGAGGGGCCTTTTCACGAATGGTTGAATATTAACCAGTACAACGATGTGCATTTTCTTCTTCTGGGAGACAACCAGGTAGGCGGCAACGCCTTATTAAGATTTTACGTGCTTCATTGCGTCCTGCTGCCGGTTGCCTGCGTGGCGCTGATGGCCATTCATTTCTGGCGCATCAGAAAAGACGGCGGCATTTCAAGGCCCTTGTAATAGTTGTAATAAAAAACAGAACAGAACGGATTGATGGAAAATACAACAGACACGACTGAAAAAACACGGGGGGGTGAACCGCCAGCCGTGAAAGCCTTAAACAGCAAAACCGAGGACAACGCCTATGTGTTCACCGTTCCTGATCTTGTAGCCCGTGAATTTATCGCCATCCTCCTGGCTGTCATTGCGCTCTGCCTCTGGTCCATAACCCTTGACGCACCATTAAAAGCGATCGCCGATCCCAACTGGACGGAAAACCCCGCCAAGGCGCCCTGGTATTTTGTCGGTCTTCAGGAGATGCTGGTCTATTTCGACCCCTGGATCGCCGGAGTCTGCATACCGGGCCTGATTATGCTGGGATTAATGGTCATCCCTTATATCGACCCCAATCCCAAAGGAGTCGGCAAATACAATTTCAAAGACCGGAAGCTGGCGGTCTCGATGTTTATGACCGGTTATCTTTTATGGTTTATCCTGATTGTTTTCGGGCAGTTTTTCAGGGGGCCGAACTGGCATTTTTACTGGCCCTGGGAAGACTGGTCGATCGAAAAAAAAGTGGAAGAACAGTTGATAAACCTGCCGAACGCCGTTGGATATACCCTGACAGCACTCTATTTCGCGCTGGGCATCGGCCTTCCGGCCCTGCTGAAACGCTCATTTTATAAAACACTGGGACTGTTCCGGTATCTGACGACCATGGTACTGATCCTGCTGATGTTTGCGACGATTATTAAAATCGTTCTCAGAATCTTCTTTCACGTAAAATACATTATTACGACGCCATTCTTTTCAATATGAAAAACAAATCTTTTATCCAGGCGAATTTTAAGCTCCGCGTGTTGTTTGTTGTTGTCTCCTTTCTGGTCCTGGTCACCGTTGTCGGAGTCGTGATCAAGGAAAAAAGAGATCGCGACGAATGGAAACGGTATCAGGCCGATTACAATGAGCGCTATCTGGAAATATTACAGGAAAAAATCAAGCAGGCGGATCAGGCCGGCGACGAAAAGAGCCTGAAAAAATGGACCAAGCTGAAAGAAGACCAGGAACGGGCGCAAGAGATTAAAATGCGACAGGTTTTTTTACCGGGTTCCCAGACCAGAGATCTGTGCCTGACATGCCATATCGGCATGAAAAACAGCCTGTTCATGGAGGCGGAAAACCCCCTCAAGGCGCACCCGCCGGATATTCTCAAAAATCATAAAATCGATGATTTCGGATGCACCTTATGTCACCACGGCCAGGGGGTCGGGCTCACGGTGAAAAAAGCGCACGGCAATGAAAAAAACTGGGAGTCGCCCAGGATTCCCATGGAGTATGTCCAAAGCTCCTGTTTTGAGTGTCATGAAACCGTTTTCGGGCTGTCCGGCGCGGAAAAAGCCGCGGCAGGCAAGGTGCTGTTCGTTGAGATGGGTTGCTATGGCTGCCATGACGCCAATGTCCTGTCAGGGTTGCCCAAATTCTCAATGCCTTTTTCCGGCATGTCGCAGAAAATAAAAAACAAAGAATGGGTGGCCAAATGGATCGAAAGCCCTCAAAATATCCGGCCCGGCACGCTCATGCCCGCGTTCAGGATCAAACCCGGGCAGATCAGCGACATCACCGAATATATCTATCCATTGCCGGACAAGAATCTGGATCTTAAGAAATATAAAAAAGGAAGCTCGAAAACCGGGCAGCAACTGTTTACCGACAAAGGCTGTATCGCCTGCCATAGCCCGGAAAGAGATAAACCGGGGTTCAGCCGCCGGATACCGATACTTTCCGATGCCGGGTTGAAAATGAAAAGCGACTGGCTGTATAATTGGATCGAGCGGCCCAAAACCATCAACCCCGATACATGGATGCCTGTTGTTGAACTGACGATGGATGATATCAGCCACTTAACGGCCTACTTGGAAACATTAAAAGATAAAACCGTGAGCGATCTCTTGTCCGAAAGTATGAAACCCGGCAACAGCGAGGAAGGCAAAACTCTGGTTCAGAGTCTGGGCTGCCTGGGCTGCCATAAAATCAAGGACAAAATCGATCCCGCCAAGGTCGGGGTCAGCGTCGCGGATGTCGCTGATAAGCGCATGGAAGAGTTGCCCTTCGGCAACTCGGACGTCAAACAGACCAAGTGGGACTGGCTGCGCAACAAAATAACCGATCCGGACATATACCAGACCGAAGACATGCCCATGTATATGCCGGATCATGTCATGACCGACGAAGAAATAGGGCTCCTGACCGTTTTTTATCTTTATAACCGGCTGCTGGACATACCCGAACCGTTTATCGCACAGGCATCAAAAACCGACCTGGTAAATGAACGGGGCGACTGGATGATTCGCCACTTCAACTGCAAGGGCTGCCACCAGATCATAAAAGAGGATAAGCCCCGGATTGAAGGCTACCTTGATAAGAAAACAATGGTTCCCCCGATCATTGTCAATGAGCCGGAAAAGGTCCAGCCCAACTGGCTGTTTGATTACCTGAGAAAGCCGACCGCTCTCAGGCCCTGGCTGAATATCCGCATGCCGCAGTTTGATTTCAATTATGATGAAATCACCCTGCTGATAGAGCATCTGTATGGTCTCATGCCAGGGGAAAAACAGGAGATCTGCAATATTCCCTATGAACCCCAGCTGAACAAAAACGACTATGACCCTGAAACGCTTGAAATGGGCAAGTATAGATTCAGAAACGACAAATGCATGCAGTGTCATCCCGTATCTTTTACGGGCCAACTGCCCGAAGGCAAGAAACTGGAAGATTTATCCATTAATCTGATGCTATCCAAATCAAGACTTCGTTTCCGGTGGATAAAAGATTTCATGCGCGACCCCGCTGAATATGCCGGCACCTCCACCAAAATGCCGTTCGTTTTTTACACGCCCGACAAGGTACCGCGCATATCCGATCCCGAAGCATGGCTGCAACGGACGGCCCTTTTCCTGATGTTCATGGAAAAAGTGCCCGAACCGATAAAAGAAGAAGAAAGAACGCGGGAAGTCCAGACTTTTGATTTCAGTGATTACTGATTTAAAAAAGGGATTATGGATATAAGCAGGCATAAAAATTTGAGGCCAAGGCTGAAAAAACAGCCCCTGCTCAAG
Source organism: uncultured Desulfobacterales bacterium (assembly GCA_964432245.1). GTDB lineage: Bacteria > Desulfobacterota > Desulfobacteria > Desulfobacterales > Desulfosudaceae > JBFMDX01. Next base: position 8,832 of record CAYSMV010000179.1, on the reverse strand, counting down.
AAGGCGCCGCCAAAGCAACGAGGGAGACCGTGCGAGGCCGGCGAGCTTAATCGATATGTCCCCCGATTTTCCAGGAGGTATCGTCATGAAACATTATCACATCATTAAAAAACCGCTGATTTTGACGATGATCATGGTCGTGTCTCTCTTCTGTTTTTCCTCATGCTCGCTTTACACGATATACACTATGGACAGTTATGAAGAGTTTTCCGAAATATCCAATACAATCTGGTCCAATCTCTACTTCAAACTGAAGAACGTTAAAATACCCAATTATGATCTGATTGTTTACAAGGACACCTGCTGGCGGAAAAAAGACAGTCCGATCGTCATCGACGGCAACATGTTCATTCTTCCCGGCGTATCCATAAGCATTGATCCGGGTGTTACGGTCATGATAGGGAAAAACGTGCTGGTCAGTTGCCGGGGAATAATCGTCGCCAGAGGAACGGAAACCGAACCGATTCTCTTTACCTGGCAGAAAGAAGGAGAACCGTGGAACGCCATTGAATGCAATAACTGCATGAAAAAAGCCGGTAGAACAAAGGCCAACCACCTTGTGTTTGAAAACTGTATTATCGAACACGGCCAGGGATTGATCATCAACTCCAGCGAAGCCGCCGTTTCCTCCTGCGAATTCCGCCACAACACCGCTTCGGCTTTGAAATTTGAATATGCGGCAGGCGTTATCTCCGGCAACAGGATATACGAAAACTCCACGAAACCGCAATCAGAGACCGGCAATGGCGGCGGCATCAATGTCTATACCGATAAGACCGTCCTGATAGAGAACAACGAGATTTATGACAACGTGTCTCATGGCGGTCGGGACGGCGGCGGCGGAATATACGCTTTTGCGTATAATGAAGGCACCGTTAAGGTTATCAACAACACGGTCAGAAACAACATCAGCGACCGGAAGGCCGGCGGAATTTTTGCCTATGACGCCGAAGTGACCGGCAACACGATCATCAACAACCGGTCCGATAAATACGGCGGCGGCCTGTACGCCATCCAATCCATCGTAAAAGATAACATCATCGCAGGGAACAAATCCGCTGAGGGCGGCGGCGTTTATTCGGAAGACGGTGATATGACCCACAACCTGATCCAGGGAAATACCGCCGGCGACGCTTCCGGGTTATATCATAATGGAGCGGGAACCATACGATACAACTCGTTTACCGAGAACTATGGCGTCTGCCCCGAAGGTTGCGCCGCCATCGCCCTGTCCGGCAATCCCGTTCTTGAGGAAAACAATATTATCGCGCCGGCCGGATACGCCCTCCGGTTCCTGTCTCACAGTCTGTCTCCTGATTTGAAGGCGCATAAAAACTACTGGGGAACCACGGACGAGGCCATCATCGAGGCCTTGATTTTTGACTGGCTGGAAGACGGGGATGTCGGTCTGGTCAGCTGGAAAAATTATCGCCCTTCCGCGATTACCAGGGCCTATCCCGTTGCCAATGAAGTCAGCCTGAAAACAAAAAAGACGGTGGAAAAATCCGGACCGGACACCATCCGGGGAAGCATTGAAGTCGACACGGTCCTGGGTGATGCCGGTATAAAACGCTATACCGTCCCCGGTAACCTGCTGGTTCAGGAAGGCACCTGTCTCGATATTGCCCCCGGCACCGAACTGTTTCTGAAACAAGACGCGACCATCAGAGTTCGCGGGCAGCTGACGGCCGGTGGAGAACCGAATCAACCGATAAAATTGACCGGCGACAGAAAGCAGCCCTGGGGCCGGCTGCTCTTCGAAAACCGCAGCCTGACCGAAGCCGGCCAGGCCGCCGCGGCGCAAACAAAAAGCATCTTAAGCCACTGCATCATAGAAAACGGCAGCGGCCTGCTGATGGATGGATACGGCGCGGATATGCTGCATTGCACGGTGAAAAACCATAAGGAAAGCGGCCTCCGGATAAAAGAGGTCCCGGCGACGATCAAAAACTGCCTGATTCATGACAATGTCAGCGATTCGGACGGCGGCGGCATTTATGTTTACGGCAGCAAAAGGGTATTTATCCATGGCAACCGGATAACCGGCAACACCGCCGCCGACGGCGGGGGTGTTTTTGCCTACGGTTACCGTTCCAACGTAGCGGTTGATATCCGCGACAATATCATCTCCGGCAATACCAGTATGGGTGACGGCGGCGGACTCTGGGTTTCCCGATCCGCGGTAGTGAACAATACCGTCAGCAACAACCAAACCGAAGAAAAAGGTGGCGGTGTTTTTGCCGGTTTTGCGCTGATCAATGGCAACCGGATCCATGAGAATACCGCGGAACAGGGCGGAGGTGTTTTTGCCGAAGCCAACAGCTCTTTTATCGACAACACGATTGCCGGCAACACCTGCCGTGGTAAAATGGGCGGCGGTGTTTTTCTCAACTACTGGGGGCTGAGCCTGCATAACAAGATATTCTTCGGCAACATCATTGAAAACAATATCGCCGCCGCCACGGGCGCCGGCGGCGTGATCATGAACGGCAAGATGTCTTTCGGCGGTAACGTCATCGCACGCAATTCCGGTATCCAGCTCTATAACCAGAGCCCGGCCGGACCGGAAAACATAATCGCCAGAGACTGTTACTGGGGTTTAACAGACAAAGACCAGATTGATGATTATATTTATGACGGCGCGGATGACCCATCCCTGGCCGTGGTCGATTATAAGCCCTTCGCCCGTACAAGAGCAGAAGCCCTGCAAGCGCCAAAACCGCCCGGAAGCCAACAAACGACAGAAGAAGAGATGTAACCCAAAAAGGGAAAAACGATGACGCTTTACCGGAGTTCTCTTAACAGCAGTAATTCCTCTATTGAAAAACGCAGGACAGAACCGGATCTTGGCAGGCGTCTGCTGGATTACGAAGAGGCTCTGCGGCTTTGCCTCTCCCATGTTTCAGAAAGCGTCTCCACGGAAACTATACCGCTGGCAGACAGCCTGGGACGGATTCTGAGGAAAAATGTCGAAAGCAAAATCGCACTTCCTCCCTTTGACAAATCCACCATGGATGGTTATGCCGTCAAAAGCAGCGACGTACAATCCGCGGCTCCGGATAACCCTGTCCGCTTGAAAACAATCGATGAAGTCCCCGCCGGCAGCGTTTCCGAAAAAACCGTCAAATCCGGCGAGGCCATTAAAATAATGACCGGCGCTCCTGTTCCCGAAGGCGCCGACGCCATTCTCGTCCTCGAGCGTACGTTGCCCGCGGACAACGGCCATGTCCTGGCCGCTCATTCCGTCGGTGATAACAGTTATATTATAAACAAGGGCCAGGACCTTCTGCCCGGCGACCGGGTGGCCTCAGCGGGGGGGACGATTAACGCCGTATTAATGGGCCTGCTGGCCGGTTGCGGCGCGGCAGAAGTGACCGTCTCCCGCCGTCTGAAAACAGGCATAATCTCTACCGGCAGCGAGCTGGTCAGCCCCGGCCAGTCCCTCCACCGGGGCCAGATTTATGATATCAACAGCTACTCGCTCTATGGCCTGTCGACCGAGCTTGGCGCCGCAGCCGCCTTCCTGGGAGCTATCAGGGACAAATCGGATGACCTCCTGAAAGTACTGAACAAAGCCCGTCATTTTGATATCCTGCTCTTGTCCGGCGGGATTTCCGTCGGCGATTATGACATCGTGCACGAAACCTTACAGAGAGCCGGGGTACAGGAAATTTTCTGGCGCGTCAAGGTTAAACCAGGCAGGCCCCTCTTTTTCGGAAAAAAAGGAAAAACCTTGATTTTCGGGCTGCCGGGCAACCCCTTTTCCTCGGTCAATAACTTCCATCTCTTCGTCAGACCGGTCATGGATAAGCTGTCAGGCAAAAATCGCTGGGGTCTGGAGACCGGTCAAGCCGAGGTGCTTAACAGCCTGATCCTGCAACCAGGCCGACGGAAATTCTTAAGAGGAGAGCTCCGGTTCGAGGCTGGCCGGCAAAAGGTATGGATCATACCGGAACAGCGCTCCGGCATATTCAGTCCCATGCCAAGGGCTGATGTCCTGATCGAAGTTCCGGAGGATAAAAAAATTCTGAAAGAAGGCGATGTCGCCAGAATATATTATCTGGAAGATCAAACAGGCGGATGAAACACAGACTATGTGTTGAGGCTGAAAATGAGTAAAATTGATCTAAAAGGCAAAACGGTTTTTATCACCGGCGGCTCTTCCGGTATCGGTAAAGAGCTTTCCCGTTGCTTTGCCAAAGAAGGCGCCGACCTGGTTTTAATGTCTCGGGAAGGGAAAAAGACGGTCCTGGCTGAATGGGCGGAATCACTGCAAAGGGACTATTCCGTAAACGTCCGGACAATAACCGCCGATCTGTCCCGTCCGGAAGGACCGGAAGAAGCATACAAGCAGGTCAAGGCCTGCGCAGCCCACATCGACGTGCTGGTAAACAACGCCGGCGCCATGTCCTTCGGGCTGTTTCATGAACTTTCCGTCGCGGCTCAGGAGCAGGTTCTGGTTGTCAATGCCCGGGCATACATGCTTCTGATGCGGCTGTTTATTCCCGAAATGATCGCCCGCAAAACAGGATATGTCTTTAATGTCTGTTCCTTTTCCGCTTTTGTGCCCACGCCCCGTCACGCGGTTTACGGCGCCACCAAGGCCTTCATTCAAAGCCTGAGTGAGGCCGTGCACGAGGAGTTAAAGGGTACCGGCGTCGGCATCTTCACGCTCAATCCCGGTTACACGAACACTCCCCTGCTGCAGGGAGACGGGTTCCCGAAAAAACTGCGGTTTTACCGTTTTGCCGGACAAGGCGATGCGGCCACCGTCGCCGAAAAAGGTGTCCGGGCCTTTGTCAGAGGAAAACGGGTATACATACCGGAACTCCATTTGCGGTTTCTCTCCTTCATGAACCGGTTCACGCCCAAACGCTTTATTAACGCCGCATCCGAACAGATGGTCAAGGGAGTCTAAAACAATTTAAATATTTCCAATCGCTGATAACACTTAATCTTTTCCGGCATGTCCGGACCAGGAGGAAAAAGATGATTTCCCGGTCAGAAATAAAAATGTTCGCGGAAAAAGAGCCTGCTTTCGATGACATCATGTGCAGCCTTGCCGCGACAGGAAAACAACCTAAAGGCATCATCAAAGAGGCCAGGGAGCTCATAGCCCTTGCCAGGAAATTCAATCAGGAAATCACCATACCCGGAGCCCTTGAGCTGGACAGAACAATGCACGAGGATCCTGATCATCTGGCCTGGGACTATGTCAAAAAAGCCAATGAGTGGGGGCTCTACACGCTTTTTCTGCCCAAACTCTTCGGCGGACAGGGATACACCATGTCAGGCATCGGCTTTTTTCTAGAGGAGATCGCCTCCCGCTGCCTGGCCATTGCCAACATCATCGGCGTCCATTACCTGGGTGTAACCAAGGTGTCCTCATCCTGGAACATCAAAATCGCGGACCGAATCCTCCGGGACGTGGTAAAAGGAGAGAAAACCGGCCAACCCTGCCTGCTGTCGCTGGCCATGACCGAGCCGGACGCGGGCACGGACTCCCAGAACGTGGAGTTCATGGACTGCGGCAACCTGCACTGCCACGCCAGACAAGTCGAAGGCGGGTATGTGCTGAACGGAACCAAGATTTTCATATCCATGGGGCACATGTCCACCTGGCACCTGGTCCATGCCTATACGGACTTGAACCGGGCTTCGGAAAACACGGTCATGCTGGCCGTAAAAACCGGCGATAAAGGGTTTTCCTTCGGGAAAAAAGAAAAAAAGATGGGACAGAAAGCCAGCGTTGCCAGTGAGCTGATTTTCAATGACTGCTTTGTTCCCGATGAAAACGTCTGTATCGACAACGCCCAGATCGCCAGGCTCAAACGCAACCCCAGAGATACCAACGCCCAGATTTTCGCTTACATCTGGGGCGCTTCCCGCATGGGAGTCGGCTGCTTCGGGACCGGCGCGGCCAGAGGCGGCTTTGAAATCGCCCTGCGTTTTGCCTGCGAGAATCAGCTCGAAGGCAGGAGGCTGGTAGATTACGAGTGGTGCCAGAGCATGCTGGCGGAAATGTATAAAAACGTGGCCCTGGCTCGACTCGCCTATGTCGAGGCCAACTACGCCAACGGCTTGTATGGCTTGATGAAAATGTTAAACAATAAAGCAACCTATTACATGATGAAATACCTGCCCACCCGATTATTTAACGGCATGAACAAATGGGCCAATTCCAAACCGCTGAACACCTGGCTGATGAGAAAGATAAATCTTGACATGCAGACCGACGCGGAAATCGACCGGGTCGACGGATGGGGATCCCTGGCCAAGGTCGCCGGCACGGACGCGGGCGTGACTAACTGCCGGATGGCACTGGAATTAATGGGGCAGGCCGGTGTCCGCCAGAATCAATGGGCTGAAAAAATGTTAAGAGACGCCAAACTGCTTCAAATCTATGAAGGCACCAATCAGATCAACCGCATCAACCTGTTTAAGCGGCTGATTGCCCGGAACTGCCCGGACGCCAAAGTCTTCTCGGAAAACAGTATATAGCGGCTCCGACATCGGGGACATGAATATCAAAAAACATAACGCATAACGACAGGAGATTCGTCATGAGCGCAGCGGATAACAATGAATTAAAACTTCTGGACAACGCCTCCCGGGAGTTCGCCAAAAAAATACTTGCTCCGGAACGGGAAGAAAACGACAAATTCCCGTTTGGCCCTTTTTTCAGCCACATTATCGATAAAGCTTTCGGACTCGATTTTTTTCACATCACCCTGCCCGAAGAGCTGGGCGGGGTCGGCCACAGCCTGCAAGCGCTGTGCGTGGTGCTGGATAATATCTGCCAGGAAGACAGCAGTCTCGGCGGCATTATCTTCACCAACGCCTATGCCCAGCAGATCATTCTGGCGGCCGGCGCCGGGGAAATGTTCAAAGGCATCACCGTTGACCCGAAAAATCCGGCTTCATCCCTGATCGCCTGCCCGGTTCTGTGCAACCCCTCGGAAACGACCATCCAGGTGAACGCCGTCAAGGAAGGCAACGGTTACCATCTTTCAGGATCCGTTGATTTCGTGGTCATGGGCGGCCTGGCGGGTCAGGCTTTGATTCCCGCCCCGGTTCAGGGCGGAAAAGGATACACCTGGTTTATGGTAAATCTGGCCGATACGACCCTCTCAAAAAGCGATCCGATCATGAGTCACGGGCTTCACGCCTGCCCGGCCGTGGATATCAGTCTGCGGAAGACCGCCGGGCAACCGGTGGGAGAGATCGGCCAGGGAGCGGTTTACTTTGAAAAAACAGCCGCATCCATGCAACTGGTGGCCGCGGCCATGTCCTGCGGCATCATGAAAGGTTCCTTCAACGAAGCGCTGGGGTACTGCCGGCAGCGGAATCAGGGCGGCAAAAAAATCAAGGAATGGTCGGAAATGCAGATGATGCTGGCCAACATGGCCATCCAGCTGCAGGTGGCAGACATGCTGATTACCCGCGCCTGCCAGGCCATGACGAACGAAGAGAAGAACTGCCAGTTCAAAGTCCAGGCAGCCGCCCTGCATGTTCTTTCTTCAGCCACGGCCCTGGCCACAGACGGTATCCAGGCCATGGGCGGCGTGGGCTACATGAAGGACTTCGGCCAGGAAAAACGGTTCCGGGACGCCGGCCAGATTCAAGCCTTTCTGGGCAATTTCCCCGCAAAAAAGATAAGACTCATCAAACAGATCCTGTAGAAGGAGCCGAATATGCGTGATCTACCCATTTTCCAATGCCTGAGAATCAAAAAGATCAACCCCGATCAACTCGTTTACATTTTTGTAAATTCCGATGGATCGGACGAGAGGGTCACCTTCGGCAATATTTTTGAACAGAGCAACCGCCTTTCCCATGTTCTGCTCAAGGCCGGCATCGGACAGGGCGACACCTTCACCATGATCATGCGCAATTATCCGGAATTTTTGTACGCCCTGTTCGCGGCCCTGTCCATCGGCGCCATCGCGGTGCCCGTTGATCCCCGTTCCAAGGGAGCCAAACTGGCTTTTCAAATCAACAACACCAAATCCAAGGCCCTGCTGATCAGCGACGAATTCATCGACAACATCAAAGAAATCGAAAGCCAGATCAAAGGTGCCCGGATGGCCGGCGTGCTATACAAAAAACATCATCGAATTCCGATCGTCAAGGAATGGCCCTCGCTGAGTGAAGAAATGGCACGGGCTTCATCCGCCCTGCCCGACAAGGTCGTCCCTTACTCCTCCAAAAATCCCGTCCAGATTATTCACACCTCCGGTACCACCGGAGACCCCAAAGGAGTCGTGCTCAAGGCCGACCGTTTCCAGCAATATGCCTTACTGGACCGTCTGGTCTGGAAGTATAAGAATGACGATATTCTTTATACCGGCCTGTCCATGACCCACGGCAACGCCCAGTCGGTCACGGTTTTGCCGGCCCTTGCCAGAACAGGTTTTCCGGCACTGGGCAGAAAAACCATAACCGCCGTTATCAGCGAAAAATTCACCAAAAGCCGCATCTGGGATGTCTGCCGGAAATACAACTGCACCACTTTCTCGCTGCTGGGCGGCATGATGGCCGGCATTTTCAACGAACCGCCCAAGGAAAACGATGCCGACAATCCCGTGCGCCGCGTTATCAGCGCCGGCACCCCGCAGGCCATCTGGGAAGATTTCGAAAAAAGGTTTAGCGTTCAGATTCATGAATGGTACGCCGCCATCGAAGGCGGCCTGGCCCACAACCCTCCCTGGAAAAAAGGGCCTGTCGGTTCCTTCGGCAAAAATCCACTGTTCATGCGGATGAAAATCGTGGATGAAAACGACCGGGAACTGCCGCGCGGCGAACGGGGTGAACTGATCAGCAAAATGATCA
>CAYSMV010000178.1:0-3648 GCA_964432245.1 uncultured Desulfobacterales bacterium | reverse complement strand
AGCACCCGGTTGAGCGGGTACATGGCCAGCCGTAGCCTGCGGCTGACATCACGTTTGGGACGCCGGCAATAGTTTGTTCCCAGAACCGTCGGTTTCATGATTTTAGCGTCATAAGAGGGAATGCCGTCCAGGCCGGTTCTGGCCTCCGCGTTTAAAGGGTCCGCCAGCAGAACCGCCTGATAAATCTGGGCCGCTTCTTCGTTGTTTTTCTGCGCCAGATGCCGTCTGGCATTATCCAGATTTTCGCGAATCAAGTATGGCAGCTGCTGACTCCGGATCGTCGCGCACCCGGTCGTCAGAAAGGCCAGCAGCGCGCCGGCCGCTAATATAAAGCCGTGTTTAATTATATTTCTCATCTTTCGTGCCGGCTTTGTGGAGGACAGAAAATTGTTTTTATGTCCATCATCTATAGCAAGGCGGGGGCTTGCGTGTCAATATCGCTCCGGCCATCGGCTTTCTGTCATTCAGAAGCCAGGAGCGAAGTCGCCTGGGGATTTCGATCCAAAAAGCGCGTGGTAATTTCCATTAATTCATCCGGCGCCTCCTGGGCGATCCAGTGTCCGCAGTTTTTAATGATATGGACTTCCGGAGGGGATTCACAGTATTTATCGAGTTTCATGGCGGATGACCTGCTGATAAAACGGTCTTTTTCGCCGTGCACGACACATACCGGGCATTGGATCCGGGCCCGTTTATACTGCTTCATGGTTTTCGGCATGTTTCTTAAAAGCTGGCGGTAGTAATTCAAACCGGCCCGCATGCTTTCCAGCCGGGACCAGCCTTCCTGGTATCGGGCAATATCTTCTTCGGTCAGGGCATCGGGCCTGATCATGCTCTGGCGCACGATCTTTTCCACGATCCATCCGCGGTTAAGAGAGAGTATTTTTTCGGGCAGGTACGGTATCTGGAAAAAAAACATATACTGGCTCATGAGAAACTGAACCGGTGAAGTCAACATCACCTGAAAATGGCGCACGGCATGGGGACCGGCCACGGCAATAAGGGCGCTGACGTGCTCAGGCCGGGTCGTGGCGGTATGCCATCCCACCAGCCCGCCCCAGTCATGGGCCATCAGAACCGCCCGGCCGCCGAAATGGTCGATGAGGGCGCACGCGTCACCTGCCAGGGTGTCCATATCATAACCGGTTTTGGGGATATCGCTCTGTCCGTAACCGCGCATATCCGGTACAATGACGCGATAGCGCTCCGCGAGCAGGGGAATGATTTTCCGCCAGGAATACCAGAATTCCGGAAACCCGTGCAAAAGCACGATGGGCCTGCCTCTGCCTGCAATCGCCACGTGAAGCCTTATGCCGTTTACATTCAGAAATTCGTGGGCTGGTTGGATGGGGACCATTGGTTAGATCGGCTAAATCGGTTGAATTTTTTTATTGGTTGCCAAGGTTTGTTAAGAATAAAGCACACTTTCCATATCTTTTCAATATGGGTGTGAAGCCTGGGCGTAATCAAAAGTGATGGTGAACATGCGCCTGCCCCAGGTGCCGCAACGCCTGGATGACCAGGCCGCTGACCTTGCCGACGGTCGCCATGTTGCGCGGCGTTGTCCGCTTCAGGGTGATCTGCCGCTTGCCGATTTGTACGGTACGGGAACGACTGTCCGTCAGCCAGGTGACCTTCATCGGCACTTGGCCGGGAACAAAGCGCGGTCACGCCTTTCTTTAACTCGCCCGGCGTAACCCCTTCCTCATCTTCCAGATTCCAGTAATCCACATACTCGTCCGGACCTTTCATAATCATCTGGAGGTGTTTCCAAACCCCGTTAAGCCAGTCATCCTCGTTCTGATATATTCCGCTCATGGCGCCCAGTTCCGATTTTAGCGTATCGGAAATCCGGGCGGCACGGACGATAATGTCATACGCCATATCTGAAAAATAATCGGAATCCATCAGCGATGGTTTTAAAAAAGAGTAAACTGATACTGTCCCACCTGTCATCCCCGAGTTTAAAAGCGCCAGTTGACAAACACCATGCCGGGGGCCAGCTCGTCGGGGAGCCTTGTAAACCATGCGTTCGGCGGTATCAGGTTGACAAGACCGATCTGCACTCCCGTTGTCGCCCGGGCCGCATAATTGACCAGGCCGAATTGAACTCCGGTCAAATTACCGGCATAGTTTACTATTCCCGTTTGCAGGCCTTTGACGGAGCCTGCCGCATAAGCAATAACACCGCTCTGCCACCCGAGGAAACTTCCTTTTGTGTAATTGACCGGAGCCAATTGAATACCGGTGTATTTGTCGGCATAGTTGATGAGCAAACCAAAGCTGAACCCGGCGCTGCTGCCCGTTGATCCGTTGACAATTCCCAGGGCCAGTGCTTTCTGCGGATTCTCGCCCCAGATGTTGAGGGCTAAACCCTCGATCACTGTACTTCTGCTAAAAAGGGCCACTTCAGGAAGGAGACTGAGTTGTATCGGTTTTGGTCCGGCTATGGCCGCGCCGGTCAGAATCATGATCATACCCAGACACATCAGAAAAATTCTCTTTTTCATTTTTCACCCCCGTTAATTTTTGATGCACTCGTAAACGAGTAAATTAGGGACGTCTATGTTTTTATGCGCTAATCGTGGGCCTCTAAGAAAAGCATAAAAGCATAGACGCCCCCCATCATCCTCGACGCCTGTGGTTTACCAGTTAAAACGGATTGTTGAGATATATCCGGGAGGTTTGCAATTGGTCAGACACTGTCTGGCCAATTTGTTCCCGATAGGTCTGATAAAATTTTCTCATGAGCTTGAGATTGGTCAGGGAAAAGCCTTTCCCAAACTCGCTGGTAAGCGCCATGGCCAGATCAGCTAATATAGCTACCCCATATGCCGCTCTTTTTTCCCCCTGCTGTTCGTATTCGACAATGCGGCGTCCGATCTCGAAATTGGTTAAAACCTGAATCAGATCAACAGAATGGACGACCGCCTTGCGGGCGGAAAGAATCAACTCCCGGATTTCGGTTAAGAGATTTTTCATGAAACGGTTTGTCCTCCCACGTTAGGAACTACCATTTGCTTTTACCTCTCTTTTTCAACGGCGCGGCCTGCACCGTATCTACCCGGCGACAAAGCGCCTCTGCGCCTTTTTTTAACCTGGCCGGCGTAACCCCTTCCTCTTCTTCCAAATTCCAGTAATCCACATACTCCTCCGGATCTTTTATAATTATCTGGAGGTGCTTCCGAACCCCGTTAAGCCAGTCATCCTCGTTCTGATATCTTCCGCTCATGGCGCCCAGCTCAGATTTCAACGTATCGGAAATCCGGGCGGCCCGGACGATAATGTCATACGCCATATCTGAAAAATAATCGGTATCCATTGGCGATTTTCTGCTCTGTCATCCTGTCTGCCGACCCATCATCCGGTGGCTGGAATTTCAATCTGTCACACCCGCTGTCGCAGCAGTGTCACAGCTCATTGTCACAGCTTGTCACAGCTTCCCCAAAACATAGTGACGGGTGGGATCGGTGGCTCCCGCGCCTCCTTTGGCGATTCTGGCGTAAAAAGCGGCCAGCTCTTCCCCCGGCACTCCGTCCGCCGATCCGCCGTAAGCGTCAAGTTAACCCCATCTTCACAAGGTCCCCGCGACATGTCAAGATAGCGCCAACTATTTCCGATCAAAGGAGGCGCTATTATGGAAGACAA
>CAYSMV010000177.1:0-1611 GCA_964432245.1 uncultured Desulfobacterales bacterium | reverse complement strand
AGACATGCGTGGTGGCGATGAACTCGGCCGCGGGATGAAGTTGCGGCCAGGGGATGGAGTCAATCCAGTCGAGGCCGAAGATTCCTTCTATGGTAAATATATCGAGGGTATTAGTGTCCGAAGACTTATAATCCCTTGGCACGACCTTCGAGATTAATTGAAAAAACCAGTAAATCCCAGCGCACGCCCAGATAACAACCCCGACAACCGAGTATTTCATGGATGCTCCTTGATCAAATCGTCTGAAAATCGATTTACAGAATTTTTATAATTAATATGTCATATTTCACTGAAAAAGTCAATCTCATCAAGGCTTCGGGTCAGAAGAATAAATTACCCGCGTTTTTTCGGGAAAAAGTCGCCGGATATCTTCCCGGTCGGCTTTGCAGATTCCCCGTTCCGTAATAAAGCCGGTGACCAGCCTGGCCGGCGTGACGTCAAAGGCGTAGTTGGCGGCCGGGCTGGTTTCCGGCATCAGCAGCACCTTCCGTTGTTTCCCTTCCGCCCATCCCTGGATATAGCGCACTTCATCCGGATCGCGCTCTTCGATCGGGATCTCTTTTATGCCGTCCTCCATCTCCCAGTCAAAGGTACTGGAAGGCAGGGCCACGTAAAACGGGATGTTGTTGTCTTTCGCTGCCAGGGCTTTCAAGTAGGTGCCGATCTTGTTGGCCACGTCACCGGTGTGGGTTGTCCGGTCGGTGCCGACAATGACCAGGTCGACCAGACCGTGCTGCATCAGATGGCCGCCGGCGTTGTCCGTGATGACCGTGTGAGGAATGCCGTGCCGGCCCAGTTCCCAGGCGGTCAGACGCGCGCCCTGATTAAGGGGCCGGGTTTCATCGACCCAGACATGAACGTTAATGTTGTTGTCAAAGGCCGTATATATCGGCGCGGTAGCCGTGCCGTATTCGATACAGGCCAGCCAGCCGGCGTTGCAGTGAGTAAGAATATTTACCGGCGCGCCGTTCTTCTTTTTGCTGATGGCTGTGATCAGCGGCAGGCCGTACTGGCCGATTTTGCGGCAGTTCTCCGCTTCTTCCTCGGCGATGGCCGACGCTTCCAGCCTGGCCGCCCGGCAACGATCCGCGACGGCGTCGGCGGCCAGGGTTTTTTGTAATACCCGGTCCACGCCCCAGGCCAGATTAACGGCCGTGGGCCGGGACTGCTTGAGACGTTTACAGTCATGCCGGAATCGTTTTTCAAAATCGGCTGTTCCAGCGTTCATCGCGGCCAGGTAGGCGCCAAAGGCGCCCGTGGCGCCGATGAGCGGCGCCCCTCTGACCATCATATCCGCTATGGCGCTGATGACATGATCGACGGTTGTCAAATCAACAACAACGAATTCATGGGGCAGCAGCCGCTGGTCGATAATCCTAACCGTCTTTTCGTCATCAGCCAGCCATATCGGCCGTTGCGAGGGTTTTGCTGTTTTGGACATCACGACTCCTCGAATTATTATCATGTCGTTGCGGACAATTAGTGTCCATCCATTTACTATGGATGACACAATTTAGACATAATGATTGACAGTTAAAAAAAGGAAAAATGACCTGCCATCCTTGCAAACGTGGGTTATGCTACGGTGTTTTTAAAGAAAACATCAACCCG
>CAYSMV010000176.1:0-3182 GCA_964432245.1 uncultured Desulfobacterales bacterium | reverse complement strand
ATCCTTTATTCAGGAAAAACTGACAAAATTCGATAAACTCTTTGACGGTCCGGCCGAGGCCAACATCATCCTCTCCGTGGAGAAGTTCAGAAATATAGTGGAAATCAGCCTCTCCGGTGATCGATTAACAATCAACGGCAAAGAAGAAACCGAAGATATGTATTCCGCCATCGACCTGGTTCTGGATAAAATTGAAAAACAGATCAAAAAAAGCAAACAGAAGATTAAAGATCATCACCGGGCCAAAACAAGACGGTCCCCGAAAAATAATAACGAAAATTTTGACGGTTGATTAACGCGCCGATTATCCCTGTAAGCCCAAAACAACAAACCGGATTTGACATCCTTTGGATAGTGACGTATCGTCTTCCTCCATGGAAAAGTTCATAACGCATCTGATACTGATTTTTACGGCGGTTAAACATGAAATTACTTGATGTATTAAAAAAAGAAGCCATTATTTTAAACCTTGAAGCCACTGATAAAAAAGGGGTGCTGGAAGAACTGGCCATGCCGGCGGCGAACATCTCGAAAGTCGAACTCAGCCAGCTGGTTCGCATGCTCATGGAAAGAGAGCGTCTCGGAACCACCGGCATCGGAGGCGGCATCGCCATTCCCCACGGCAAGCTGAAAAACCTGCCGGCGGAGATACTGTGCATGGGCATCAGCCAGAAAGGCGTCTCTTTTGAAGCCATGGATGGGAAACCCGTTCATATCTTTTTTCTGCTTTTTACACCGGAGGGCGCCACGGAAACACACCTGATGCTGCTTTCCCGCATATCCAAGCTGCTCAAAAACGATATTTTCAAACAACGACTGCTGGACGCGCCGAATGTCGACACGATCTTTGATATTATTGAAGAATTCGACGATGCGGCACCTTGACATCAAAATCATCACCGGTCTTTCCGGTTCCGGCAAAAGCACGGCCCTGGCCGCATTTGAAGACGCGGGCTTCTATTGCGTCGACAACATGCCCGTCACCCTGCTGCCGAAGTTCCTGGAGATGCCGGTGGAAACAACGGGGGGGGTTTACGGACTGGCTTTTGTCATGGATCTTCGGGAAAAAGATTTTTTATCCGCTTATCCCGGTGTATTTGATGAACTCAAGCAGAAGCAGTATCACCTTGAAACCCTCTTTCTCGAAGCCGAAGAAAAAATATTAATTCAGCGTTACAGCCAGACGCGCCGGCACCATCCTCTGGCCGGGGATAAGGGACTGGTCCCCGCTATTCAGGAGGAACGCCGACGGCTGTACGGTCTGCGACAAACCGCTGATCGCATCATCGACACCTCCGGACTGACGGTTCATGAGCTTAAAACGTTTATTCTCAAAACCCTGAGGAACACGGCCCGCTCGCCGATGCGGATCCACGTCCTTTCCTTCGGTTTTAAATACGGGGTACCGCCCGACGCCGATACAATAATGGATGTCAGGTTTTTACCGAACCCCTACTTTAAAGCAGAGCTTAAAAACCTTGACGGAAAATCACAAAAAGTAAATAATTATATTTTAAACAATGAGACCGGCAGGGCGTTCATCTCCAAATTTCAGGAAATGATAGATTTTCTGATACCGCTATACCGCGATGAGCCCAAGGCTTATCTGACCATCGCCATCGGGTGCACCGGCGGTCTTCACCGGAGCGTCGCCGTTGCCGAAGCGGTTTATAACCATTTACGCCAGCAGGGGCAGCCGGTCGAAATAACCCACAGGAATATCCGGATGCGATAGATTCCGGGAATACGGCCTTCGATGGGGTTGGAAACAGTCAAGGTGCCATCTAATTTAACAACGGCGGAGATATAACTATGACAGGCATTGTAATCGTCACTCACCAGAGGCTGGGAGAAGCCCTCATTGACGCGGCCGAATTCGTACTGGGGTTTCGCCCGGAAGAGGTAATCGCCGTTTCCATCGACTTAAGTGAGCCGGCTGAAAAATTAAGAAAAAAGATTGAGGCTGGAATTAAAGACGTTAAAACCGAAAACGGCGTCCTGATTCTTACTGATATGTTTGGCGGGTCGCCGTCGAATTTAAGTTACTCCTTTCTGGAAGAAGGGAAGATCGAAGTATTGTCCGGGGTAAACCTGCCTATTCTTCTTAAAGCCATCAGGGCGCGGCAGGACCTGTCCCTGATTGATTTGATACGGGAAGTCGAAGCGTTCGGCAAAAAAAGCATATCCATTGCCAGCAGCATTCTGAAGGGGAACAAGCGTGGTTGAAAGCCGATCATTTCACACTACCGACATTTCCGCGATAAATATTATTGACGTCGCGGCGGTTGAACAGTGCTGTTTTCAAAGGCCGTGGAGTTTGGCCTCCTGCGCCGCCGAGCTGGCCGTAAGCGGAGGCGGCGGCTATGCCGTCACCCGCGACGACAACGGATCCATTGCCGGCTACATCTTCTACCGCGTTATAGTCGATGAGATGCATATTATGAAAATCGCCACGGCCCCCTGCTGTAGAAAACGACACGTCGCCTCGACCCTGCTGCGAAAAACCATAGCCCTGGCCCGGACAAAAGGCCTGCGGCGGATATGTCTGGAGGTGCGGGAGTCGAACATGGCCGCCATCCGTTTATATCAGAAATTCGGATTTACGACCTCGGGCAGAAGGCCCGGATATTATGATAACAGAGAAGACGCCGTATTAATGAACAAAAACATCGAGGAGAGTCCGACATGGCAACAGCAATAGGAATTAATGGTTTCGGCAGAATCGGCAGGATGGTTTTCAGGGCCACCCTGGCCAATCCGGATATCCGTGTCGCCGCGATCAACGACCTTACCGATCCTGAAACAATCGCTTACCTGACCATCCACGATTCGGTTCACGGCAATCTTGAGGCCGATATCAAGGCGGGCGACAACTGCATTATCGTCAATGGCGAAACAATCCCGGTAACCGCCATAAAAGATCCGGCCAAACTGCGCTGGAAGGAATTCGGCGTGGATATCGCCGCCGAGTGCACCGGACTGTTCAGGGACCGCGACAACGCGGTCAAACACCTTGACGCCGGCGCCCGCAAGGTCATCATTTCCGCGCCGGCCAAAAGCCCCGACGCGACGATCGTCATGGGCGTCAATGACAGCGTTTACAACCCCAGAGAGCACCATATCATCTCCAACGCGTCCTGCACCACCAACTGCCTGGCGCCGGTGGCCAAGGTGCTGCACGA
>CAYSMV010000175.1:0-7375 GCA_964432245.1 uncultured Desulfobacterales bacterium | reverse complement strand
GCCTGAAGTCCGCAGTTATCCCATGATTCGGCCAGATCCGGCGGGGCCAGCTGATTCATGAGCCTGGCGACATCAGCGACCGTCACTCTCATACCGCCTCCCGAAAACAAAAAAGGCATGATGTCACAGACACCACGCCTCTTGAAGTCAAGGTTCCATCCGCCGGCCGGATGGGTTTTTTATTCCTCTGTCTCATGACTCTTTTGCCCGCGTATCACTACCATATAAGATCCTGTAATTTTAGAAGTGGGCCCACCTGGGATCGAACCAGGGACCGACCGGTTATGAGCCGGTGGCTCTGCCTAGCTGAGCTATGGGCCCTTACCATCTTCTTATGTAAAAAATGGATTCTGGTTTATTGCGTCCCGTTTGTCAATACTATGTTTACCTCTTCCCTAAAACCCTAACACCTTATCCCTTAACCACTTAATCACCTAACCACCTAACCACTTAATCACTTAATCACTTAATCACTTTTTTTTCTCTCTTACGTCTCTTCCATAAAATGTTTCAATTTTTTGCTTCTGGTGGGATGGCGCAGCTTTCTCAAGGCCTTGGCCTCTATCTGCCGGATACGCTCGCGGGTGACGGCAAAATCTTTCCCGACTTCCTCCAGGGTGTGATCCGCTTTTTCACCGATACCGAAGCGCATGCGCAACACCTTTTCCTCGCGAGGCGTCAAGGTGGCCAGCACCTTTCTGGTCTGCTGGGACAAGTTCATGTTGACCGCGGCATCCGACGGAATCATGAACTTCTTATCCTCGATGAAATCTCCCAGATGGCTGTCCTCCTCCTCGCCGATCGGGGTTTCCAGAGAAATCGGCTCCCTGGCGATTTTCAATACCCGCCTTACTTTTTCCAGAGACACCTCCATTTTCTCCGCGATCTCCTCGGGTGAAGGCTCATAACCCCTCTCCTGAACCAGGTAACGGGATGTCCGGATCAGCTTGTTGATGGTTTCGATCATGTGGACCGGAATCCTGATCGTCCTGGCCTGATCCGCGATCGCCCTGGTGATGGCCTGCCGAATCCACCAGGTGGCATACGTGCTGAATTTATATCCCCGTCGGTACTCGAACTTATCCACCGCCTTCATCAGCCCGATATTGCCTTCCTGAATAAGATCCAGGAACTGCAATCCGCGATTGGTGTATTTCTTGGCGATACTGACCACCAGTCGCAGGTTTGCCTGCACCAACTCCCCCTTGGCATCCTTGGCGCGGGAATACCCGTCGGCGACTTTTGTCATTACCCGTTTTAAAGTGCGGCTGTCGGCCATCAGCGCTTTTTCGCGCACGTTAATCTGTTCATCCATCTCCCTGAGTCTGCTGTAAACTTCTCCAAGTTCCTTCTTCGTTAACCTGGAACGGCTGCCGACCCAGGTAAAAAAAGAATTCCTGGTCTTCAGATTGGATCGCAGAGTAGATGCCGACAGCCCCACACCCGCCTCCCCGCCGCACGACTCAATGGCTTTGTTCTGCTGATCAAACCAGTCGATTTCAGCCTGGATCCGTTTTTCAATATTTGTCATCACTTCGTTTTCGATCCGCCAGTCCATCAGTTGTTCAAATATACTGTTATTCCGGCGCGTCAAAGCGTCCCTGAAGCGCCTGCGTTCTGCCTCAGAAAATTGAGGCGACATGATTTCCTGACGCAGTTTGCTGTTCTCCGCCTCCATCTGTTTAATCAGACGAATGGTCTGCAGAAACCCCTCAACCCGTTTTTCCTCGTCCTCGCTGACATCCCCCTCATCAACGTCTTTTAAAACAAATTTCGGACGCAAATTGCCGGACTCGATATTATCGCCCAGGGCGATGATGCTTTCAATCCCGACAGCTGTCTCGAGCATGCCTTTTAAAGCCTCCTGCTCCCCGGCTTCTATCTTTTTGGCGATCTCGACCTCGCCCTCCCTGCTCAACAGCGTCACCATCCCCATTTCCCGGAGATACATCTTTACCGTATCGCCGATACCGGAAAAATGTGAATCAGTACCTTTTTCAGTGCCTTCTCTCTCAACGGCTCTCTTACGTTTATGTTTATCTCCTTCTTTTACGACAAGAATATCTTCATTTTCCAGACACATCATCGTTTCTTCCATTTGATCGGTGGAAATATTCTTTTCGGTCATTACCTTTTCGACCTCTTCGTAAGTCAATGTTCCCTGCTTCTTCCCTCTGGCAATCACTTCTTTTAACTTCTGTTTTATGGGCAATCTCTTTGAGGAAGCCTTCTTCTTCCGGGAAGGTTGGCGGATAATCTTTTTAGCCTTAACCTCAGCCGCAACCGCTTTTTTCCTGGTTGAAATCTTTCCGGCAACAACCTTTCGGGAAACTTTTTTCACTGGTGCGGCCTTCTTTTTCGGTTTGGCTTTTTCCGCTGACGCGCTTCCCCGTTTCGGTTTGACTTTTTTTACCCGCGCGACCTCTTGTTTCGGCCTGGCTTTCTTCGCGGTTTTCCTGCTGGTTAACGTTTTCTGTTTTTTTGCAACTGGTTTCTTTTTTCCGGAAACTGTTCGCGCCATAAAGCTTTCTCCCCTTACCATTCAGTAATCTGAATATTATCTTTCATCTGTTTTAACCGTTTTCGTTTTGTATTCAACAGTTCTTTTAATAAAGCATCATCATTCTTCTCTTCAGCGGCCTTTATCCTGTCGATCAGGTCATCTTCCCGGAAACGGCATCGCGTCATAAACTGTTGCATGAGCTTGCGGCAGTTTGCCTCGTTCCAATCAACGGAACTCAATTCATCCCCTACCAGAAGAGACGTGATAACCTGCTTCTGTTTCTCATTCTCAGCCAGGCTCGTAATGTCGGCGGCTTTTTTCATGATCGCCTGACGGTTATTTAATATTATTTTTCCGATAGACGCCAAGGTATCGTTCTCAAAACAAGCCAGTATGTCAGTCCGCTCTATTTCCGGCAACATAAAAGGCGCGTGCATCATCATTTCAATAAGCTGCCTCTCCAACCGGAAGGTTCCGAAGTTGAAATCCACTCCATCCTTCAAGGGTGATCGGACTTCTTGCCGTTCCGGAGCCCGGTTCTTCCGGTCGTCTTTACGAAAATTCAATGCCGCGACGGCTTTGCTTACCCTGTCCAGAATCGCGCGTTCCTCTATGCCGACACGCTCGGCCAGCTCCTTGATATATAGCGATCTGG
The DNA here is from genome assembly GCA_964432245.1 of uncultured Desulfobacterales bacterium. GTDB lineage: Bacteria > Desulfobacterota > Desulfobacteria > Desulfobacterales > Desulfosudaceae > JBFMDX01. The sequence goes on along the minus strand of CAYSMV010000175.1, from coordinate 4,217 downwards.
CCAATTCGTCATCAACCGCGGCCACGACCGCTTCCATTTCAGACACGACCCGGAGTTTACCGTCTATGGAAAGACCGTATTTCTTGACGGCCTCATCTATTAAATAGAGCATGGCTTCCTGAGCGCCTTCCGCGATACGCTGAAAGCCTTCGGCGCCGTATCGCATCAGATAGGAATCCGGGTCATGCCCTTCCGGCAGAGAAAGGATAAAAGGCTTAATACCTTTCTCCACGTTAAACAGATCAATACCGCGCCGGGCCGCCTTAACCCCTGCTTCGTCGGAATCAAACATCATCACCGCCCTGGTAACATATCCCTTCAGCAGACGCACGTGCTCAACCGTCATGGCCGTACCCAGGGTTGCCACGACATTTTCAATGCCATGCCGGTAAACCGCCAGAAAATCCATATACCCTTCAGTAATATAGACGGTCCCCGTTTCCCGGCATTTCCGTCTGGCGGCTTCAAGTCCGTAAAGAACCCGCCTCTTGTTATACAGCGGTGTTTCGGGAGAATTCAGATATTTAGGAAGAGACTCATCCATAACCCTGCCGCCAAAGGCGATCACCCTGCCGGCCACATCGGTTATGGGAAAAACAACCCGATCCCTGAAGCGATCGTAATACCCGCCTTCCTGCTTTTTGACAATCAACCCGGCCTTTTCCGATATCCGCGGAGACATTTTTTTACCGGACAGATAATTGACCAGGTTGTCCCACCCGGCCGGCGCGTATCCAATCCTGAAGTTATCTATGATCTCCTGCGTAAGCCCCCGTTTGGCAAGATAGGCCCGGGCCGCGGCTCCTCTTTTCCCCCGCTTCAGGCAATCGCAGAAAAAATCAACCGCCATCTCGTTGACCGACCGCAGCTGCTGTCTTTCAGATTCAGCCTTTTCCTGCGCGGGCGTCATCTCTTCGACAGGAAGAGATATCCCGTAACGCCGGGCAAGCGTCCTGACTGCTTCCGGAAAAGAAAGGCCCTGGTGCTTCATCAGAAAAGTAAAAACATTGCCGCCTTCATTACATCCAAAGCAATGAAATATCTGTTTATCGGGACTGACCGTAAAAGAAGGGGTTTTTTCCTGATGAAAAGGACAGAGGCCGAGGTAATTTTTCCCTGATTTTTTCAAAATCACCGCTTCTGACACGATATCTACAATATCCGCGGCGTTTTTGATATCCGCGATTTTGTCTTCGGAAATATAGCCGGACAAAGCGTTTCCCCTTGACGTTACAATCTTTCTTCCCTTGCTACGGCAATCGCCTCGGGCAGAAGGACATCCCCCTCGTACAGAGCCCTTCCAATGATCACGCCGGTTATGCCCGGATGCTGAATTTGCGCCAGCGCTTTTATATCCCCGATCGCGGAGACCCCGCCCGAAGCAACCACGGGGATATTTACCGCTTCAGCGAAGTCTCTGATGGCGGGAATGTTCGGCCCGGTTCGCATGCCGTCCCGGGATATATCCGTGAAGTTGATGGCCGCCAGCCCCATCCCCTCAAATTTTCCGGCCAGATCGATCGCGGAAACGTCGGTTGTCTCGGTCCAGCCTTCTATAGCGACTTTTCCGTCTCTGGCATCAATTCCCAGTACGATCCGCTCCGGAAACCGGCGGCACGCCTGCCTCACCATTTCCGGGTTGTTGATCGCGCCGGAGCCGATCACGACCCTTTCCACTCCCGAATCCAGATACATTCTGACGGTATCCGCGTCCCTGATACCGCCGCCGACTTGTATGGGGACCCGAACGCTTTTAACAATCCTCTCAATAGCGGCCAGGTTCCGGGGACGCCTCTCTACGGCGCCGTCCAGATCAACCACGTGAATCAGTTCCGCCCCCTGTTCCGCCCAGCGTCCGGCCATGGCCGAAGGTTCATCGGAAAATACGGTCTCCGCGTCCATCCTGCCCTGGAGAAGTCTCACGCACCTGCCGTCTTTTATATCAACCGCCGGTATAACAATCATCAAGCGTCAAAACGCCTTTCTCAAATACAGCCTTTGGTAGACAACGGCCCGGATATTCTCTCATCAAATCCAACCGCCGCGTCCAGAGCCCTGGCCATAGCCTTAAACATGGATTCGATGACATGATGCTCATTGTCGCCGTAGAGCACGTTCACATGAAGCGTCATGCCGCCGTTTGTCGCCAATGCCCGGAAAAATTCCTTTGCCAGAGAAAGGCCGAAACCGGTTTCCGAGAGAGGAAGCGCGGGAGCGTTAAATACCAGATAGGGACGATTGGACAGATCAACGGCAACCGACGCCAGGCACTCGTCCATGGGGGTGACGGCATAGCCATAACGTTTTATGCCGCTCCTGTCGCCCAGCGCCTTTTTAAATGCTTCGCCCAGAACAAGACCGACATCTTCCACCGTATGGTGAAAATCGACCTCGATATCTCCTTTGGCCTTAACGGTCAGGTCAAAAAACCCATGAGCGGAAAAAAGGGTCAGCATGTGATCGAAAAAAGGAATGCCGGTGGATATGTCCCGTTGACCGGTGCCGTCCAGAACAATACTGATATCAACCTGCGTTTCCTGAGTTTTTCTTGACGCAGTTCCGGATCGTTCCATCGCCATCACCTGAAAGAAAACAAATCCCTGTTTGTTTGAACGGCACGCAAACAGGCAGAAAGTATCCTCTTTGTCTTATCTGTCGACCAGACAAGAGTGTCGTAATTGGTGGAGATGAGGGGGATCGAACCCCTGACCTCGGCGTTGCGAACGCCGCGCTCTCCCAGCTGAGCTACATCCCCGATATAAAATTTAATTTTTATACTACCAACAGGTCAGGATGTCAAGCAGCAAATAAGTGGGCAGTAAACAAAAAAAACAATAAAATCAAAATATTGAATAATCGCCGTTTTCCCGCCGAGAATGGCAATAATATATCACAAATTTAAATACTTATCTGAACAGGCCGGTGTAAAAAAAGCTTGATAAAACTCCAGAAATTATATATAATTTTTAAAAATTGTATGTCAAGAAAAATTAGATACTATATATTGTTATCACTATAGGCATGTTTAAGCTGTCACCCGTCAATGACTTCAGGCAGGCATTGAGAATCCGCCGTTTTCTGCTGGCGGTTGCCGGTTACCTGGTCTGGATGTTCATAACCATCGCCAGCCATATGCTCGGGCTGTCCCGCACGACGCCTACGGTTATCTTCGTTTGCTGCGGATTGATGCTTTTAAGCCTGCTCGGCGTTTATCTCTTATTGCGGACCGGGGTCAATAAAAAATTCAAGGATCCCAGCCTGACCATTATCCAGATAGTTATGGCCTGCCTCTGGGTAGGGGTGACGTCGTATTTCACCCACAGCCCCATCCGGGGCAGCATCATCGCCCTCTACGTGGTTGTCTTTGTCTTCGGCATTTTCCAGCTTTCCCTGAGACAGTTTTTTATTCTGGTGGTGGTGGCCGTAATGACTTACGTTTTGCCGATCACGCTTCTTTATTTTCGGCATCCGGAAACGGTCGACCCCTTCCTGGAAAGTATCCGGGCCACCCTGTTGCTGGTAGCGCTGATGTGGTTCTCGCTGATCGGGGCTTATATCCAGCGATTAAGGGGAAAAGTCGTCAAGGCCAACACGGAATTACAGAAAGCGCTGAAACGCATCGAAGAGCTGGCCATTCATGATGAGTTAACCGGCGTATATAACCGGCGGCACCTGGTAACCATCCTGGAGAGAGAAAAAGCCCTGGCCGACCGGACCGGCATTAATTTTGCCGTGTGCCTGATTGACCTTGATGATTTCAAACAGATAAATGACACCTATGGCCACCTGTCCGGAGATATCGTGCTGAGAGAGTTCGCCCAGGCCATAAAAAGAGATATCCGGAAAGAAGATTATATCGCCCGGTACGGCGGGGAAGAATTTATCGTTCTTTTTACGGGAACACGCTGCGTGGATAACAGCGCCGAATGCGCCTTGAGAATACAGTCCATTACCCGCGGACTCACCTTCGCGGAAGTCCACCCCGCCATCCGGCTGACGGTTTCGATCGGGATGACGATATGCCGTCTTGGCGAGTCCATCGACGACCTGCTCACCAGAGCGGACACCGCCATGTATCAGGCGAAGAACACCGGAAAAAACAGGATAGAATATATGTAGTTTCCATCCATAAATGGCCTTTTTCCGCAATCTCCGCGTCAAACTGCGGGCTTGCTTGTGCGGCGTACGTCCAGTACGCCTCCGCGCAATCCCTTGTT